>CAZRDG010000213.1:0-4752 GCA_964598775.1 uncultured Lacinutrix sp. | reverse complement strand
CGTCCGCAACACCACGACTACGTTTTACTACTGCGCCAAAATCTTTATCAGCATCCTTTACAGTAAGTCCATAATCTTCAGCATGTTTTAAGTATTCAAATACTTGAGCAGATTTTAATAATGCTTTTGTAGGGATACAGCCCCAATTTAGGCATACACCTCCAAGACTTTCCTTTTCAATAACAGCTGTTTTAAATCCTAATTGAGACGCTCTAATTGCAGTTACATAGCCACCTGGACCACTACCTAAAACGATAATATCATATTTACTCATGGGAATGTTTTTAGTCGATTTTTGAAGCTACGAATTTACGAAACCTAAATTGAAAAAAAGAAATTACAAATGACAAATTCAATAACGATTATTTTAAATCGTCCGTAAAGTGCTTACGCTCTTTTTCTTGAGCAAACTTTTCTTGATTGTAATCGGCTGATTTACCTTTTGGAATTGACAGTGATTGCCAGTTTTTATTTTTGATCATCTTACCAAGAAATACGATTTGTCCAACGTGATAAGCATAATGTGCTAACTGTCTGTTAATCGCTTCAGTTACTGTGTGGCCTTGGTTTCGTATATAAACAATTTGTTCTAACTGCTCCTCATATAATGGTTTAATGGCGTTAAATAGACAATCCCAACCTGAGTTCCAAGCTTCAACCATCTCTTTTTTATTTGAATATGTGTCTTCAAATTCTTGGTCGCGTTCACGCCAAGTTTTCTCACCATCCTCAGTTAAAAAATTAGTCCAACGAGATAGCATATTGCCAACAATGTGTTTGGTTATAATTGCAATACTGTTACTTTCTGAATTATATTGCCAATGGACATCAAAATCTGTTAGTTGATCAAAAGTTTTATCACCAAGACTTTTATAATATTCAAATTGTTTTATGACACTTGATAAATAACTATTTGTCATCCTTTTTAGGAATAAATTTTAATGCCGCACCATTGATGCAATGACGTTGTCCAGTAGTTGCTCTTGGACCATCATCAAACACGTGACCTAAATGACCACCACAAGTTGAGCAGTGCTCTTCATTTCTAGCATAACCAATATTATAGTCTACTGAATACGTAACATTACCTTCAATGGGTCTATCAAAACTTGGCCAACCTGTCCCTGAATCAAATTTATGTTCACTTTTAAACAATGGAGTTTCACAGGCAGCACAAACATAAATGCCTTTTTCTTTATTGTCATTTAAAGGACTTGTAAAAGCACGTTCAGTACCAGCTTCTCGTAGTACATAATATTGTAAATCGGTAAGCTGAGCCTTCCATTCAGCTTCCGTTTTATTCACGGCAAATGTTTCATTAGTATCTTTTTTTTGAGCAGAAGAGTTGCAGCTGAGAAAAACTGAAACAACAGTAAATAAGAGTAACTTTTTCATAGTTTAAATGTAATATTTTTTTTGATAACACATAAGTCGGAAAAATAGAGATCAACTTACGTAACATCTATAATGTAAATTTAAATAAATGTGACCTTTTAAAAGAAAAAGTGTCTCAAATATGGTACGCTTTTTGTACTTTTATTCAAACGCTATATAAACCATTTACAATGAAATATAAATCAATTTTAATCACAAGTTTAGCAATTGTATTATTCTTTTCTTGTGCTACCAATCCGTTCACTGGAAATAAAACAATGGCCTTTGTGCCAAATTCACAGTTGTTTCCAACAGCTTTCGCACAATATGATCAGTTTTTAACTGAGAATAAAGTAGTTAATGGTACCAAAGATGCCGAAATGATTAAACGTGTAGGACAACGAATTGCTGTTGCTGCCGAACGCTGGCTCAATGCTAATGGATATGAAGGTTATTTAAAAGACTATAAGTGGGAGTACAATTTAGTTGATGATAAAACAGTGAATGCTTGGTGTATGCCAGGAGGAAAAATTGTTTTTTACACAGGTATTTTACCAATTGCAGCTAATGAAACTGGTGTTGCAGCTATAATGGGACATGAAGTTGCTCACGCCTTAGCAAATCATGGTCAGCAGCGTATGAGTGCTGCTTATTTGCAAGCTGGAATAGCAATCGCTGGAAATGTTGTGATTAAAGATGAACAATCGCTGAATATTTTTAATCAGTCTTATGGTGTTGCTTCTACAGTTGGAGGTATGTTGCCTTTTAGCAGAAGCCATGAAACTCAAGCAGATGAAATAGGCTTACGATTAATGGCAATTGCTGGTTACAATCCTGATGAAGCGGCCGAATTATGGAAACGTATGAAAGCTAATAGTGGAGGACAAGCTCCACCAGAGTTTTTAAGTACGCATCCATCAAACGATACACGTATAGCAAACCTTACAAAATGGGCTCCTGAAGCTAAAAAGGAAGCTGCTAAATTCGGAATCACCTCATTTAGAGAATAATCTATTTTTAAAAGTTAAAAAATAAATGTTTACTTTAGAAGCTGCTCATAATAGAGCAGCTTTTTGTTTATGGCAATATTAAAAAAGGGAAGCAAAAAATTGCTTAATGCTTGGGCGTTTTACGATTGGGCAAACTCGGTTTACACACTTACGATTGCTTCAACCATTTTCCCAATTTTTTATTCAGCTTTATTTTTAAATAATGTCAAAAACATAAGCTTTTTTGGATATGATGTAAAAAATACGGCACTTATTTCCTTTGTCACAGCCTTTACTTTTTTTGTAATTACTATTCTATCACCAATTTTATCTGGGATTGCAGACTATATAGGAAACAAGAAGTTATTCTTGAAGTTTTTCTGTTACATTGGAAGTCTTGGATGTATTGGCTTGTATTGGTTTAGTTTGGAGCATATTTACATTAGCATGTTTTTCTACTTCTGCGGATTGCTTGGATATTGGGGAAGTTTGGTTTTTTATAATTCCTATTTACCTGATATCGCATATCCTGAACAACAAGATGCCATCAGTGCTAAAGGATTTTCTATTGGATATATAGGTAGTGTAATTTTATTAATTTTTAATTTGGTCATGGTGATGAATCCAAATTGGTTTGGCATAACAGGAACGGAATCGGAAGCAGCCGTGTCTGCAATGCGGATTTCATTCATCACTGTTGGAATTTGGTGGGTGTTGTTTGCACAATATGCCTTTTGTCACTTACCAAGAGGAAATGCACGAGAGAAACAAGTTATAAATGACGTACTATTTAATGGATTTAGAGAATTGAATTCAGTCTGGATTCAACTGAAAGAAAACTTACGTCTTAAGCGTTTCCTGTATGCTTATTTTGTTTATAGTATGGCAGTTCAAACTATAATGTTAATGGCTGTGTATTTTGGAGAGGAAGAAATTTCTTGGGCCAACAATAATGAAAAAACGATGGGATTAATCATCAGTATTTTAGTTATTCAGTTAGTTGCTATACTTGGTTCTAATATGACTTCTAAAGCATCTGCGAGGTATGGAAATATTAAAACACTAATAGGTATCAATATCATTTGGATGTTGGTTTGTGTTTTTGCCTATTTTGTTAAATCTCCTATAGAATTTTATCTAACGGCTGCCATTGTTGGTTTTGTAATGGGAGGAGTTCAAGCCTTATCGCGATCAACTTATTCAAAGTTTTTACCAAAAACAAAAGATACCACTTCTTACTTTAGCTTTTACGATGTTACCGAAAAGGTCGGAATTATTATAGGAATGAGTATTTATGGAACAATAGATCAAATAACAGGAACTATGAGAAATGCAATTTTATTTTTGTTTGTATTTTTCTTGTGTGGAATCATTTTACTTTTTAGAGTACCAAGAATCAACTTAACTAATAACTAAATATAAACATGGCAACATTAGAAAAAGGAAACAAAAAACTACTCAACGCTTGGGCTTTTTATGATTGGGCTAATTCTGTTTACTCATTAGTTATAAGTACAGCTGTTTTTCCTATTTATTATAGCAGCATGACTGCATCTTTTGCTAATGTTGAAGGTGATATTACTTTTTTAGGGACCCAATGGAATCCAACTACGTTATATGATTATACCTTGTCGTTTTCATTTTTAGTCGTAGCATTTATTTCTCCTATACTTTCCGGAATCGCAGATTACACCGGAAATAAGCTAAAATTTCTTAAGTTCTTTTGTCTTTTAGGATCTCTTTCTGTTATGAGTTTGTTTTTCTTTAAAGATGAATCGACACTTTGGATAGCTCTTCTTTTTACAATTACAGCTAGTATTGGTTTTTGGGGAAGTATAGTGTTTTACAATGCATATTTACCAGAAATAGCTTATCCTGAACAACAAGATAATGTAAGTGCCAAGGGATTTATTTATGGATATACAGGCTCAGTCATATTGATGATATTGAGTTTAATTTTAGTTCAGACAGATGTTTTTGGACTATTGGATGCGGCTTATGGTTCTAGAATTACTTTTTTATTAGTTGGTGTATGGTGGTTAGGTTTTGCTCAAATTACATACAAAAGGCTGCCTAATAATGTTTATAATCATAAACCCGAAAAAGATTATATATGGAAGGGGTTTAGAGAGTTGAAAAAGGTTGCAAAAGAATTGAGTGAATACAGAGAACTAAAGCGCTTTTTAGTATCCTTTTTCTTCTTTAGTGTAGGTGTTCAAACCATAGTGTTGATGGCAGGAATTTTTGGAAGTGAAGAATTGGGCTTGCCAACAACTAACCTTATTTTTACTATCATGCTTGTGCAAATTGTGGCTATCGCAGGTGCTTTTATTTTTTCAAGAATTTCTAATAAATATGGAAACTTAAAAGCCTTAAAAATAACATTAAT
>CAZRDG010000212.1:0-4770 GCA_964598775.1 uncultured Lacinutrix sp. | reverse complement strand
GTTAGTTTGCCTTCAATAGCAACTTCTTTTCCTTTGGTGACATATTTCTCAATTATTTGCGCGGTTTTTCCCCAAGCAACTATATTATGCCACTGCGTGTCTGTAACTTTTTCACCTGCGGCATTTTTGTAACTTTCATTTGTTGCAATGGCAAATTTTGCTAATGTCTTTCCTGATTCAAGATTGATAATTTCTGGATCGTTTCCAAGGTTTCCAATCAACTGTACTTTGTTTCTAAGCGTGTTCATAATTTTAAATTTTCGTGTTAAACAGTTAATACTATCGAGTTCTTATGTTTCGACAATGCAAAGATGTAGCACGAAGAAAAAATTAGTCGGTTATTACGCATTTAATATCGTTTGTAAATGTTTGTAGTCGTTTGTAAACGAATAAAGTGTTATATTTGCTCGAAAAATTCATCTTAATATAAAAATGTTAAAACTTATAGGAGTACCTTATGACGCCAATTCTTCTTATAAAAGAGGTGCCGCTTTGGCACCAAAATATATTAGATTGATGGATGAAGAAGGTTCGGCAAATAAATTTTGCGAACATGGTTTAGAGATTATTGAAGGTATAAATTATAAAGATTGTGGTGATATAGAGTTTTCTAAAATTGATCCTGCTTTTACTTACCACAAAATTAAAGATACTATAAGCTCTGAGTTAAACAATAATAGCAAAATAATAAGTTTAGGTGGTGATCATTCCATTTCATTTCCAATTATTGTGGCATTTTCAGAAAAGTACTCTAAACTCAATGTCTTGCATTTAGATGCACATGCTGATCTCTATGATAATTTTGAAAACAATCCTTATTCTCATGCGTCTCCTTTTGCAAGATTGATGGAAAAAAATGCCTTGAATTCACTAACTCAAGTTGGAATAAGAACTTTTAATACGCATCAAAAAGAACAAGCTAAGCGTTTTGGTGTCAAGGTCATTGACATGAAAAATTTTGATTTAGACTTTATAAATTCACTTGAGGCACCACTTTATATTTCATTAGATATTGATGTTCTTGATCCAGCTTTTGCTCCAGGAATTTCACACCATGAGCCAGGCGGAATGAGTACAAGACAGTTAATTGAAATTATTCAGCAAATCAAAGTGCCAATTGTAGGAGCAGATATTGTGGAGTTAAATCCAAAGCGCGATATTAATAATATGACAGCAATGGTGGCCTATAAACTCTTTAAAGAACTTGCATCAAAAATGATTGATCAATGAAAATATTCGCAGAAACCGAAAGGCTTATTTTAAGAGAATTATTGCCATCAGATATTGAGGGTATGTTTGAATTAGACTCTGATCCAGTTGTGCATAAATACTTAGGAAACAAGCCTGTAAAAACAAAGCAAGAAACTGAAGCAGTTATTCAATCTATCAGAAATCAATACAAAGATCGAGGGATTGGTCGTTGGGCAGCCATTGAAAAATCTTCAGGAGATTTTATTGGTTGGTCAGGGTTAAAACTCAATACAGGAGAAAAAGAGTCTTTAAATGGTAAACAAGATTTTTATGATGTTGGCTACCGTTTTATTCCTAGATTTTGGGGAAAAGGTTATGCAACAGAATCTGCTATTATAGCATTGGATTATGGATTTAAAGTAAAACATTATGAAACTATAACTGGAATTGCCCTTATTGACAATATTGGCTCCAATAAAGTGCTTAAAAAAATAGGATTGCAATATGTTGAAGATTTTGATTGCGAAGGCACGAGAGCTTCATGGTATGAATTAAATATTAGAGATTATGAAAAAAAATTGTCCTGAGTGTGGCGATAAAATAGTTGGCCGTATTGATAAAAAATTCTGCAGTGATGCATGTAGAAATTCATACAACAACAGAGTTAATAAAGACAGCAAGAATTTAATTCGTAGCACAAACAACAGATTACGTAAAAATTATAGAATTCTTGAAGCGCTAAATCCAGATCAAAAAACCAAAACTTCTCGCGCCAAATTGATCGAAAAAGGATTTGATTTTAATTATTTCACAAGCATATATACCACCAAAGCTGGAGCAATTTATTATTTTGTTTACGATCAAGGTTATTTGCCGTTAGAAGGCGATTATTATGCATTGGTTAAACGAGAAAGCTAGATTAGAGCTATTTCCAGGTATGACCTTTTAGTTTAAGAGCAGCTTTTAAAATATCTTTCTGACTAATTTGACCTATCAATTTTCCATTTTCAACTATAGGAAAACGTCGTCTTTTAGATTCTAAAAACTTATTGGCAGCATCAAATATGTTCATGTTTCCATCAATAGTTTCAACGTTTGATATCATGTGCTTTTCAACTGAACTGTCAGATAATGGCATGTTGTAATATCTGCTTTCACTTATTTGCTTAATACAGTCTCCTTCAGATATAATGCCAATTAACTCATTATTGTCATTCACTACTGGGCCACCAGAAATTCTATTTTTAATTAGTGAATCAATGACTTCTTCAACAGATTGATTAGGTTTAAACGTTATAAGATTTGTTGTCATATGATCTTTAACAGTTATTCCTTCTGTATTAATTGTATTTTGTTGGTCGCGTCTTGGGCCTTGAAAACTCTTAATTGCCATGATATTTTGTTTTAGTTGTTATTTACAAGGTAATTAATTTTAAAATTTTAACCTAAAATATTCTAACTCTTAGCGTTTAATTAGCAATGCTTATTGAAAAATTTAACAATTAAAACTCATGATTGGCTCATAAAAAATAAATTAGCTTTTTATTTGGATGAAAAGTGTCGAAATTTTTTAGATTTGCCACTTGAATTAATAATATTTTTAGAATGAAGAAGTTAGTCGGATTGTTAGTAGTTCTTTTTGCATTTCAAGCAAGTGCACAAAGCAATAATGCTTTATTGTCACATTATGAAGCGTATTATAAACAAATGAAAAAGCAAGGAGATGTTCAAGGCGTTATTGGAGCATTGACGCATTTAAATGTTTTAGCGCCTAGCCAAAGTAGGATTGATACTTTAGCAGTTCTTTATATGAATGAAGGAAGACATCTTGAAGCGTTAAATACTATTGGTATTGAAAAGAAAGCTACAGATAGTGATATGGCGGTTGAAGTTAAAGCAGTTTCATTACATGCTTTAAATCAACCAAAAAGAGCATTAGAACATTATGAAGAGTTGTTTAAACGTAGTCCAAACGCTTTTGTGGCCTATGAAATGGCAGATTTAAAAATACAGCTTAATGATTTAACAGGTGCTAACTTGAATATCACTTATGGTATAGCAAATTCTAAAAGTGATATTATGCGTACATTTTATGAAGCACAGCAACCTTACCAAATACAAATGAAAGCTGCCTTTTTATATTTAAAAGCATTGGCAAAATATAAAGAAAGCCCTGAAACTAATATTGATGCTGCTATCGCAATCATAGATGAAGCTTTAGCCATTGAACCAAATTTTAATTTGGCAATTATTAGTAAGAATGCTTTGTCAGCCAGAAAAGCTGAGCCAAAAAAGGATTAATTTGAGAATTGATATAAATAAAAAAAGCAGCTCATTGAGCTGCTTTTTTTATTTGTTTTTATTGAGAATTACCAAATTCTAACTCGTTTATCCGGAGCTAAATACATGGCATCACCTTCCTTAATGTCAAAAGCTTCATAAAAAGCATCGATATTTTTAAGAGGCTGGGTAGCTCTATAAATACCAGGAGAGTGCGGATCTGTTTTAATCTGAGTTCTTAAAGCATCGTCTCTAGTTAACGTTCTCCAAACAGTTGCCCAAGACATAAAGAATCGTTGCTCTGCTGTAAAGCCGTCAATATCTTCTGGTCGTCCATTTTCTTCAAAGAATAATTGTAAACCATCATAAGCACCAAGTACTCCACCAAGGTCACCAATATTTTCGCCTAAAGTGAATTTACCGTTAATAAACACGCTATCCATAACTTCAATAGCACTGTATTGTTCTGCTAAAGCATTTCCACGTTTTTCAAATTCAGTTAAATCTTCAGGTGTCCACCAGTTGTTTACATTTCCATCGCCATCAAATCGTGCTCCAGAATCGTCAAAAGCATGTGAAATTTCATGACCAATTACAGCTCCAATACCACCATAATTTACAGCTTCATCTGCAGTATAGTTATAAAAAGGAGGTTGTAAAATTGCAGCAGGAAATACAATCTCATTATTTAATGGGTTAAAGTAAGCGTTTACCGTTTGTGGAGACATTCCCCATTCTTTCTTATCAACTGGTTGTCCGATTTCTGAAATATTTTTTTCTAAAGCCCATTTGCCAACAGCCAACATATTTTCTGCATAGCTATTACCTTCTTTAACCATCATTTTTGAGTAATCTTCCCATTCGTCTGGATAAGCAATTTTAACAGTAAATTTATCTAGTTTTTCAATGGCTTTAGTTTTAGTCTCTTCACTCATCCAATCTAAAACTTTGATTCTATTTTGAAATGCCTTGATCACATTAGCAATCATTTTTTCAGCTTTTTCTTTAGCTTCTGGTGGAAATTTTGCTTCCACGTATAGTTTTCCTATAGCTTCACCTACAGAGCCATCAACAGTTCCTAAAGCACGTTCTTCTGCTGGTCGCATTTGCTTAGATCCATTAAGGGTTTTGCTGTAAAATTCCCAATTGGCTTTTTCTATTTCTGTAGTTAAAAAACCTGCTGCATTATCAATTGTGCTCCAAGTCATCAAGGTTTTGATATCTTCAATTGATGTGGATTTTAAAAAGCTGTTTAAAGCAGCCATATATTTTGGTTGCATTACCAAAACAGTATCAACT
>CAZRDG010000211.1:2715-4771 GCA_964598775.1 uncultured Lacinutrix sp. | reverse complement strand
AATCTCATCACCTAACTTGTAGCCAGCATTTTCTACAGCTTTGGCTATTGTTTCTAAAGCGTCTTCTGTGCCACCTTCAAGGGTTGGTGCAAATCCACCTTCGTCACCAACAGCTGTACTCAAGTTACGATCATGTAATACTTTCTTAAGGTTGTGAAAAATCTCAGTTCCCATTTGCATAGCATGAGTGAAATTTTTTGCTTTAACTGGCATAATCATAAATTCTTGAAACGCAATTGGAGCATCGCTATGTGAACCACCATTAATAATATTCATCATTGGAACTGGAAGGGTGTTAGCACTAACTCCACCTACATATCTATATAATGGCATATTAAGTTCTGCAGCAGCAGCTTTTGCTGTCGCTAAAGAAACTCCCAAAATGGCGTTAGCTCCAAGTTTTGATTTATTTGGTGTTCCGTCTAAATCAATCATTGTTTGATCAATTAGATTTTGCTCAAACACCGAAGCACCAAGTAATTCTTGAGCAATAATGGTATTGACATTTTTAACTGCATTTAAAACTCCTTTACCCATAAAAGCTTTTCCACCATCACGCAATTCAACGGCTTCATGCTCTCCAGTTGATGCTCCTGAAGGTACAGCTGCACGTCCTAAAAATCCGTTTTCTGTAATGACATCAACTTCAATAGTTGGATTACCTCTTGAATCTAAAATTTGTCTTGCATGAATGTCAATTATTATACTCATTTTGATATGTTTTAGTTTTTTAAATACGATTCAAATTTACTAAAATGTCTTACCATTACTATGAAAGTCAGTCATTATTACAATAAATTTAACCGAAAACGTTTTAGTAAAATTAAAAAGGCAACAATAATCACATTATGTTGCCTTTTATATATTAATTGGTTTTTATATTATCTATAAATTGATCGAACAAATACCAAGAATCATGTGGTCCAGGACTTGCCTCAGGATGATATTGTACAGAAAAACAATTCTTACTTTTCATTTTTAATCCTGCTACAGTATGATCATTTAAATGCACATGCGTAATTTCTATATCTGGATGTGCTTCAGCTTCTTCCCTATTTACAGCAAAACCATGGTTTTGAGAGGTAATCTCACCTTTACCAGTTTTTAAGTTTTTTACTGGATGATTAATCCCTCTATGTCCATTGTGCATTTTATAAGTAGAAATTCCATTTGCTAAGGCTATTACTTGGTGCCCTAAACAAATCCCGAATAGAGGCAAATCGCGTTTAATAATTTCTTTTGCAACGGCTTGCGCTTCTACTAATGGTTCCGGATCTCCTGGTCCATTGGACAGAAAATAACCATCTGGTTTAAAAGCCTCTAAATCATCAAACTTAGCATTGTAAGGAAATACTTTGATATAAGCATCTCGTTTAGCCAAATTTTCTAGAATATTTTTCTTTATGCCAATATCTAAAGCAGCAATTTTATAAGTAGCATTCTCATCGCCAAAAAAATACGGTTCTTTTGTTGACACTTTAGAAGCTAGTTCTAGACCTTCCATATTCGGAATTTCAGCTAGTTGCTTTTTTAAGCCTTCGATATTGTCTATTTCTGTAGAAATAACAGCATTCATTGCACCATGATCTCTAATGTAACTTACTAAGGCCCTTGTATCAACATCAGATATGGCAAACAAATCATTTTTTTCAAAAAATGATTTTAATGAATCATCTGCTGCATCTCTTGAGTAATTGTAACTAAAATTTTTACAAATAAGACCAGCAATTTTAATAGAGTTAGATTCTACTTCATCATTATTAACTCCGTAGTTACCAATATGAGCATTGGTTGCTACCATAAGCTGACCATAATAAGAAGGATCCGTAAAAATTTCTTGGTAGCCAGTCATTCCAGTATTAAAACATACTTCACCGAATGCTGTTCCGTCTTTACCAATTGCTTTTCCGTAAAATGTTGTCCCATCTGCCAAGAGAATAATGGCTTTTTTGCGAGTTTGGTATTTCATGTATTCAATCTGTTTTTTGAGGTTTCCACATGCGTGAAAACAAAGGTTTTGCAAAAATAATTTATACGCTTCAATTTTTAACTATAA
>CAZRDG010000211.1:0-2615 GCA_964598775.1 uncultured Lacinutrix sp. | reverse complement strand
CGTGAAAACAAAGGTTTTGCAAAAATAATTTATACGCTTCAATTTTTAACTATAATTCATAAAAAAAGGCGTTAAGTAATTAACGCCTTTTGAACAATTTTTCTTTTTCATATTAATTCGAGAAACCTTGAGTTAATATTCGTTTGATATCTTCATCTTCACTATAGGATAATCTATACTCTTTTGCATAATTATCAGCAACTTTTGCTTGTTCTGAGGACATTAATCCAAGTAAACTCTTCTTCTTTAGTCTAAAAGGCTTTATAAGGTTATTTTGCATCACAAAATAAAATTCCTTTTGAACATTTCTGTCAGTTGACCTATTTAACATAGGATTAGGCGAACCCTTTACTAACTGAATTTTATAACCTTTGAGCAACACTAATTTTCCAGAATCATAAATAATTTCAAAAATTCTATTTGTTCCATCATAATAATAATTTTTAAACGCTCTATTATTTATGAGTATTCTATCAATGTTATTAAAATTAAAAGTAAATATAGAATCTTCAGAAATTTTAGATTCAAATGTGCTTCGCTCAATATTTAAATTGAAATTTTTTAATGAAAATTTTTGTGAATCACTGGTATGAATCACGCCTTGATTCGTCCACTTATCAAATAAATAAACTGAACCTTCAACTCTCCTCGCTGGATTAAAAAAAGTAGCACTGGGAGAACCATATGAGGTCGCAGAGTTTCCTACTTTACCAAAAACATCTGCTGAATTATTTTCGACATTATTATTAGTTTGAGCAAGTAAGATACTTGTTACACTAAATACGATTAAAAAAAATGCTTTTTTCATAATTTGTATGTATTAATCATTCATTAGTACTAAAAAAAGCTAAAAAAGAGAGCTTGTCACTCCCTTTTCAATCTAGTTTACTGAATTATATTCTAGTATTTGCTTCACTTCGTCTTCGTCATTAAACGAGAGTTTATTTCTCTTTGCATAGTTTAACATATTAGACTTTTCAGTTTCACTTAAATCTAATGCTTTAAGAATTCTATTTTTTGATAATTTAAAATGACGTATTCCTTTATCGTCCTTAATATAATAAAACCATTTTCTTACTAAACGATCTCTGGTTCTACTAAGCATTGGATTTGCAGACCCAGTAACTTCTACAATTTTAAAGCCTTTTATGATTGAGAACTCATTACCTTCATAAATAATTTCATAAACTCTATTATCATCATCCCAATAATAGTTTTTATAGTTTTTACCGTTTATCTCAACTTTTTTAATATTGTTAAAATTAAAAGTAAAGAGAGAATCGC
This sequence comes from uncultured Lacinutrix sp., assembly GCA_964598775.1. GTDB lineage: Bacteria > Bacteroidota > Bacteroidia > Flavobacteriales > Flavobacteriaceae > CAJQLB01. Next base: position 1,331 of record CAZRDG010000211.1, on the reverse strand, counting down.
CTTCAACTTTCGAAACAAAAGCATTTTGAACTATATTTAGGTTGATGTTCTTTAAAGCAAATCTTTGGTTATCTTCAGTATATATTATAGCATAATTATTCCAATCGTCAAAAAGATACTCAGTACCATCAACTTCTCTTGGTGGATTAAAAAAGGTCATTGCTCCTCCTGTGATGGCACCGCCTCTTTGGTCAGTCAACCTTGTAACTTCATTTGAAGCAGCTTTATCAACATTTTGTCCAATTTGAGCAAATGAAACTCCGATAAAAAATAATGATAGTAAAGTGAAAATCTTTTTCATGATAATATTTATGTTCGATTAATTTTTTTTGTAAAAGTAAACAAATATCAAAAAAAAGGGTAAACTTTGGACAAAGTTTACCCTTAATAAAACGTTAAAATTGCTTTAATTTATTCTTCTTCGTTAGTCGCTTTAGTTTCAACTGCAGGAACTACTGGAGTAGCTGCTTTAGTCCCACCTCTACGGCTACGTCTTGTTGTTTTCTTAGCTTTTTTATCAGCATTGTAGATTTCATTGTAATCAACAAGTTCAATCATTGCCATATCAGCATTATCACCTAAACGATTACCAAGCTTAATAATTCGTGTATAGCCTCCTGGACGATCACCAACTTTTGCAGCAACATCTCTAAACAATTCTGCTACAGCATCTTTTTGTCTTAATCTAGACATAACAATACGTCTGTTGTGCGTTGTATCTTCCTTAGATTTTGTAATCATTGGCTCAACAAATTGTTTTAAAGCTTTCGCCTTTGCAACTGTTGTGTTTATACGTTTGTGCTCAATTAATGAACATGCCATATTAGCCAACATTGACTTTCTATGTGCTGTTTTTCTACCTAAATGGTTTATTTTTTTTCCGTGTCTCATGACATTTCTTTTATCATCTTGCTACCATACTCGACTAGCGAGGAGCAAAATATGATTAATTAATCTTTATCTAATTTATATTTGCTTAAATCCATTCCGAAATTTAATCCCTTAACATTTACAAGCTCTTCAAGCTCAGTTAAAGATTTTTTACCAAAGTTTCTGAATTTCATTAAATCATTTTTATTGAATGATACTAAGTCACCTAAGGTATCAACTTCAGCTGCTTTTAAACAGTTTAATGCACGTACAGAAAGATCCATATCAATAAGTTTGGTCTTTAATAACTGACGCATGTGAAGTGATTCTTCATCATAAGTTTCAGTTTGTGCAATTTCATCAGCTTCTAATGTAATACGCTCATCAGAGAATAACATGAAGTGGTGAATTAATATTTTTGCAGCTTCAGTAAGAGCATCTTGAGGATTGATAGAACCGTC
>CAZRDG010000210.1:0-4776 GCA_964598775.1 uncultured Lacinutrix sp. | reverse complement strand
AAGTACATTAATTTTTTCTTTATAATTTTTAGCTCTGTATTATTCTCACAAAATGAGATCGATACACAATTGATTAACAAAACTAAGTTACAAGTTGGTGACATTGTTAAGATTGACAATTTTGAAAACCTCATTTACATCAATAACAATTCCATTATCACCAATAGAGCCACAGGAAGTTTAAGGTATAGCAATGTGCAATTAGGGGAAATCACTTCGGCAAACGCATTTAATCCTTTAAAAGTTAATTTATTTTATAGAGATTTTAATACTGTAGTTGTTTTAGACAATCGCTTATCTGAAATATCAAAAATAAATTTTAACACCACAAAGCCATACCGAATTATCTCACACATTTCAACTGGAAACGATAATACCATATGGTGTTTTAATCAGAATACACAAGAGTTAGAATTGTTTGATTACCGAACAAATACAACTAAAGCAAAGACCTTACCTATTGCTGAAAATGTTATACAAATTACGAGTAACTATAACACTTGTTGGGTACTAACTAAAAACTACTTACACGTCTATAATTACTTTGGTAGCTTGCTTAAAAAAATGAAAAACGATGGTTATCATTCTATAAGTGAAAGCAATGGAAATATAGTCTTGCAAAAGGATAACTCCTTGTTTTATTTAAAAAATAATACTGGGAATGTTATTCCTATAAAACTGCCAAATTTGTTAATAAAACAGTTTTTTGTAACCAATGAAACCTTGTATATTTACGACGATGAATTTCTTCATCAATACCAACTAATAAACGAATAAATTATGCATGTTGCAATTGCAGGAAATATTGGCGCAGGGAAAACTACACTCACAAAATTACTAGCAAAACACTATAAATGGGAAGCCCAACTAGAGGATGTCGTTGATAATCCTTACTTAGATGACTTCTACAACCAAATGGAGCGATGGAGTTTTAACTTGCAAGTGTATTTTTTGAACAGTCGATTTCGTCAGGTATTGCAAATTCATAAAAGTGGCAAAGAAATAATTCAAGATAGAACTATCTATGAAGATGCTCATATTTTTGCACCAAATTTGCATGCTATGGGTTTAATGACCAATCGTGATTTTAATAATTACTCTTCACTATTTGAGTTAATGGAATCTTTGGTAAAAGGACCTGATTTATTGATTTATTTACGAAGTTCAATACCTAATTTAGTAAATCAAATTCACAAGCGTGGACGTGATTATGAAAACTCAATTAGCATAGATTATCTGAGTAGATTAAACGAACGCTACGAAGCATGGATACATGGCTACGATAAAGGCAAACTACTTATTATAGACGTTGACAACCTAGATTTTGTTGATAATCCGGAAGATTTAGGAAGTATCATTAATAAAATTGACGCTGAAATTAACGGCTTATTCTAGTCATACACAATCAGTTTTCCTTGTTAAAAATCTTTTTTTTTGCAGAAAGTGAACTATATTAGTTCAATTGCAAGAAAAAGAAACGATGAAAATTTTAAAAAAAACCACACTCATTCTACTTTTGACGACCCTAATTGGCTGTTCAAAAGACAGCGAAAAAGATGAAATATCTTTCGCTGATTTAAAAGGCACATGGGAAGTAACATTCTATAGTTACGACGGTTCAACACAGTACAACTCCATTGACAACAATGATTCTTGGAGTACATCATATCATGGAGACGCATGGCTGCTTGATTTTCATTTAGAAATTACTGAAGACCCGAATGATTATTCTGTTACAGGTACTCATAAAATAGATTTTTATTTTACAGACGAAAACGGAGTGGAATATTATTATGTTGGTGATCAAATCAAAAATGAGTTTGGAACCTATGTGAGAAATAGTACAAGTAATGTTTCATTTAATATAAATAATGATATCAAGCACGGAACTATATTAACGCTGGACGATTCTACACTAATTATCAATATTAGTAATTCTAGTTCTGAAATCAACGCTGACAATATATTGGAAACCAAGCATAGAGACGAATATTATACCTATAAACGAATAAATTGACCTCAGTTTATTGTACAAAAGCAATCCGTCAACTTTAACTTTTAAACTCAAAATAGTTTTATAAGTTTTATTACATTAGTCGTATAATAAATTTGTTTTATCACGACCAACCAGTATTATGAAAAATTTAATTTTTTTGTTCGGTATACTACTGAGCACTTCTCTTGTATTTTCACAAGACACTTCAGAAAACAACCTACCAACACCAAATTACAGACAAGCAGCTAAATACTCTCCAACAAATTTGGGAAAATTAGTGCATTCAACCTCTGTTAGACCGCATTGGCTAAAAAAAGGCAATCGTTTTTGGTACCAATACAAAACCACAGAAGGTTCAAATTATTATTTAGTTGATGCTGATAATAAAGGCCGAACAAAACTATTTGACAATGAAAAAATGGCACGATGGCTAACTGAAATTACCAAAGATCCTTATGACGCGCAAAACTTGCCTCGTATGGATTTTAAATTTGTGAAAAATGAAACTGCCATTCGTTTTAGAGTAACGTCTACTGAAGAAGTTGAAGTGGCTGATGAGGATGAAACCAATGACTCTGAACAAGACTCTACTTCAACAAAAAAGAAGAAAAAACCAAAAATGGAAAAAAAGGTTTATCATTTTGAGTACAGGCTTGGAAGTAATGGTTTAACCATCGTAGATAACAAAAAAGAAGACAAAAAAGAATGGGAAAGCTGGGCAAATGTTGCTCCGGACAGTTCTATCGTATTGTTCTCTAAAAACCACAATTTGTATTGGATGGACAAAGAAAATTTCATGAAAGCTGTTAAAGATGAAAAAGATTCAACCATTGTTGAACATCAATGGACAACTGATGGCGAAGAAAATTACGGCTATGGTGGAGGCGGAAGAGGAGAAAACAATGAAGATAAAATTAAAAACAAAGATAAACGCAAAGGTGTTTGGGTCACTTGGTCTCATGATTCCAAAAAGTTTGTGTTTCAACGAACAGATTCAAGACACATTAAAGATTTATGGGTTATTAATTCAACAGCAGATAAAAGACCAACACTTGAAACCTATAAATACCACATGCCAGGAGAAGATGAGTATTATAAAACTGATTTATTGATTTTTGATATCCCTTCAAAAAACATAAACTCAGTTAAATTAGACACAACAAAGCAACAAAGTGTTTCGGTATATCGCGAACCAAGGAAACAATCGAATGCTGATGACGATTTTCAACCTTCCTTACTACTTTCTAAAAAGGATAAAATCTATTTTAGCACTATAAGTCGCGATAGAAAAAAACTAGACATCTGTGTTGCAGATCTCAATACAGGTGATGTAAAAGTGCTGATAGAAGAGCGATTTAATACGTATATTGAATCAAGACAATTGGTTCTATTTAACAACGAAAGTGAAATGCTGCATTGGGCAGAACGTGATGGTTGGGCACATTATTACCTTTACAATAATGAAGGAACTTTAAAAAACCAAGTAACTAAGGGTTCGTTCCATGTCGAAAATGCAATTGGTGTAGATGAAAAATCGAGAACACTTTATTTTACAGCACATGGAATCCCTAAAGATGAAGACCCTTATTTTGAGCATCTTTATAAAATTAACCTCAACGGAACAGAGCTTAAAGCTTTAAACCCTGGAGACTACAATACAAACACAAGCATGTCTGATTCTAATGCTTTTTTTGTGAGTAATTATTCTAGAGTAAACACGGTTCCAAAATCTGAATTAAGAAACAGTTCAGGTTCAGTTGTAATGCAACTTGAAGAAGCAGATTTATCTCAGTTAATGGCAACTGGATATCAATTCCCGGAACCATTCAAAGTAAAAGCTGACGATGGTATAACAGATATATATGGTGTGATGTATAAGCCTTTTGATTTTGATGAAACTAAGAGCTATCCTCTACTTGAATACGTCTATCCTGGACCTCAAACCGAGGCTGTTAACAAGTCTTTTTCATTAAGTATGGACCGATTAGACAGAATGGCTCAAGTTGGTTTTATTGTAATCACTATGGGAAATAGAGGAGGTCATCCAGATCGTTCAAAATGGTACCATAACTATGGCTATGGCAATTTAAGAGATTATGGCTTGGCTGATAAAAAATATGTGGCTGAACAATTAGCAGACCAACACAAATTTATTGATATTAACAAAGTTGGTATTTATGGTCACTCAGGAGGTGGTTTTATGTCTACTGCAGCAATGCTAGTCTACCCAGATTTCTTTAAAGCTGCTGTATCTTCTGCTGGAAATCATGATAACAATATTTACAACAGTTGGTGGAGTGAAACACATCATGGCGTAAAGGAAGAAATGGATGATGATGGCAATGTAAAATACAAGTATATTATTGATGACAACCAATCCTTAGCCAAAAACCTAAAAGGTCATTTGATGTTAATACATGGTGATGTTGATAACAATGTACATCCAGGAGGAACTATAAGAATGGCGAATGAATTAATTAAAAACAACAAACGTTTTAAGTTTATGATCATGCCAGGACAACGTCACGGATTTGGTAGCATGACTGAATATTCTTTCTGGTTAAGAGCTGATCACTTTAGCAAGTATTTCTTAGAAAAAGAAGCGACAAGCGTTGACATTACAGAAATGAACAGAGATAAACCGCAGAATTAAAAACTGATTATAAAACAAAAAACCACGCTAAAAGCGTGGTTTTTTTTATCTATTTAATTGAAAAATTAGTTGTTTTCTTTAACTTCTTCAATTACTTTTTTTACAACTTTTTTTCCTCCTTCAACGT
>CAZRDG010000209.1:0-4782 GCA_964598775.1 uncultured Lacinutrix sp. | reverse complement strand
CTACGGCAAGCACGCCCCCACAACCCAGGACCGGACCCTGCTACAGAACAGATTTAGGATTTTTAAGACGTACTGATGTGTTTAAAATTAGTCCAAGAATTGAACGCGTGTTTTGGCCAAAACAAGGTCAAGTACAAAAACATAGTTTTTCGGTCATGCCATTTTATTTATGGCGACCTGGGCAAGATTGGGAAAATTCAGATTACACTATTGTTTCTAGCTGGAATGCTGATTTTCAAAATACTTCTAGAGTTCAGCTAGAAATGTTTAATCGTTTTACACGTTTGTATGATGCATTTGACCCAACTGGATCTGACGATGGAACACCATTACCAGAAGGTGATTATTACTATACTAGTTATGAAGCTAGTTTTAATTCTGACCAGAGAAAGCAATTTTCATATAATATTGGCCCAAGCATTGGTAAATTTTACAATGGCGAAAAATATTCTTTACAGACACAATTAACTTGGAGATTACAACCCTTTTTCTCTGGAAGTATCCAAGTAAATTATGATGATATCAGACTTCCTGACCCTTACCCTGATGCAAAAATTTGGTTAATAGGTCCAAAATTAGATGTGACCTTCAATAAAAATTTATTTTGGGCAACCTTTATTCAATACAGCACACAAAGTGAAAATTTTAGTGTAAACACAAGAATGCAATGGAGATTTGCACCATTATCAGATTTATTTGTAGTTTACAATGATAATTATTTTACAGACAATGTATTTGCTCCAAGAGTGCGTTCATTCAATGTAAAACTTACATATTGGCTAAATATTTAAACACTTATGGAAAATACACCTCTTTTTACCAATGATGCCATTGTCTTTGGAATACTAATGCTTTCCCTTGGTTTTGTGTTTTTTACAGAATCTAAACAAACAGGGTTTTGGCATAAATTTTACAAGATTATTCCTGGATTATTAATGTGTTATATGATACCAGCAATATTTAATTCCTTAGGATTAATTTCTGCTGATGAAACACAAACATACTTTGTTGCAAGTCGTTATTTACTGCCAGCTTCTTTAGTTTTGCTAACTATTAGTATCGATTTAAAAGCTGTTTTTAATTTAGGATGGAAAGCATTGATTATGTTTTTCACAGGAACGATTGGAATCATTATTGGTGGTCCTTTGGCCATTTTATTAATCTCAACATTTTCACCTGAAACTGTAGGTGGTGCTGGTTTTGAAGCCGTTTGGCGAGGACTGGCTACCTTAGCAGGAAGTTGGATTGGTGGAGGAGCCAATCAAGCCGCTATGCTTGAAATCTATGAATATGACCAATCACTTTATGGTGGAATGGTTTTGGTAGATATTGTAGTTGCTAACATTTGGATGGCTATTCTATTATTAGGTATCGGTAAACGCAAAAAAATTGACAAATGGCTCAAAGCCGATAATTCTGCCATCGATGAATTACAACAAAAAGTAGAAAACTTTACCGAAAAAATCACGCGAAATCCATCATTGACAGATTTAATGATGATTTTAACCTTTGCCTTTGTTGCTGTGGGAATTGCACATTTTGGTTCTGAAAAAATTTCAACATTTTTAAATGATAATTTTGAAGTGGTTAGTAATCCAAAAAGTGCTTTATCCTCATTTGGTAGTAGTTTTTTCTGGCTTATTAGCATTGCCACTTTAATTGGTATTTTACTATCCTTCACAAAAGCAAAAAACTATGAAGGTGCAGGAGCCAGTAAAATTGGAAGTGTATTTATATACATCCTTGTTGCAACAATTGGTATGAAAATGGATTTAGGTAAAATCTTTGAAAATCCAGGGTTAATACTCATTGGGTTAGTTTGGATGGTTATTCACGCTGGTTTATTAATTTTAGTAGCTAAGCTCATTAAAGCACCTTATTTTTTCTTGGCTGTTGGAAGTCAAGCTAATGTTGGTGGAGCTGCTTCTGCTCCTGTTGTTGCGGCTGCATTTCATCCATCACTAGCCACTGTTGGTGCACTGCTAGCTGTGTTTGGATATGTTGTTGGTACCTATGGAGCCATTTTATGCGCAGAACTCATGAAAATTGCTTCTGGAGGTTAGCATTTAAAAAATAAATATGAGATATTTGCTGCTCTAAATTTTTATAATGAAAAAAGCCGTTTTACTTTTTATATTAGTAGTAATTTCTTCTTGTAATAAACCTGAACCAAACTTAACTGTTACTGGTTCAATTAAAGGGTTGAAAAAAGGAACATTATACCTACAACAACTTCAAGACACGCTATTGGTAGTAAAAGATTCTGTAATTTACAATGGAGAAGAAACCTATATACTCACAAGTGATTTAGACGCTCCAGAAATGCTTTATTTAACACTTGACAAAAATGCTGGAGACGATATACCAAGAATTGGTTTCTTTGCAGTTCCAGGAACTATAGAAATTAATACAACCTTAAAGCGTTTTGAATTTGATGCGAAAGTAAGTGGCTCTCCTTTACAAGAAAAGTTAGAAGAATTTCGAGATATCGCATCTAAATTTAATGATCAAAATCTCGAGTTAATAAAAGCAAAATTTGACGCACAAAAAAGTGGAGATTCTGCACAAATTGCAAAAGCTAATCAAGATTCGGACAATTTATTAAGAAGAAAATATTTATACGCAATTAATTTTGCAATGAATAACAAAAATTCTGAGATCGCACCTTATATCGCTCTTGCAGAAATTTATAATTCCAACATTAAGTATTTAGATACAATTTACAATGCCTTACCTAAGGAGATCGCCGACTCTAAATATGGAGTTGAATTAAATAGGTTTATCAAGCAACGTAAGGAAGAAGAAAATCAATAAAAAAGGCGCTTAAAGCGCCTTTTTTATTACAGTTTATTTATTTTTTCAATTAGAGCTCTACCTTTCGTCTCCAGCTCTTGATTAATGCCTTTAAAGTGTGCTTTTTTATTTTCAACACTTTTATCATTTACTTTAGCAATCAACTCGTCAAAAGTATCAATAGCTTCATCAATTATAGCTTCACTCTTTTTTGTATCTTTATCTGCATTGGTATATTCCCACACATATACTGCCTCAATAATATCACCAAGTACGTAATTAATATCCTTTTTTAAATTTCTAACGTTTGCCATTTTATAATAAAATTAATTTCAGCAAAATTACACAATTTTATACATAAACCTCTAAAAGTTTTGCATTGTTTGACTCTAACTTAAAGTGTTTTAATGCTGCTGGAATTAAAACTGTTTCTCCTTTCTTAACGATTTCTGAAAAACCATCAGTACTTACACTAGTCTCACCTTCAACACACATATAAATAATAAACGAATCATGAATGTTTTCTTTTTTAATTGTTTTGGTAAGGTGAATAAAATTGGTTGTGAAATAAGGACAAGACACCATTTGATTTGGCACATTGCCAACGGTTGAGTAGGAAACCTTAAAATCATTTTTCATATCAAAATCAATAGCATCAATTGCCAGATCATTATGAAGTTCTCGTTCGTTACCTTGATTATCTTTTCTGTCCCAATCGTAAACACGATACGTAATATCACTAGTTTGTTGAATTTCTGCAAGCATCACTCCCGCTCCAATGGCATGAACGCGTCCAACTTCAATGAAAAAAGTGTCGCCTTCAGACACCTGTTCAAAATTTAAAATTTTGGTAAGTGTTTTATTTTTTAGGTGTTTTAAATATTCGTCTTGTGTAACTTTTTGGTTGAAACCAACAATTAAATTCGCGTCGTCATCTGCTTGCAAGACATACCACATCTCTGTTTTTCCGAAAGAATTATGACGTTTCTTAGCTAATTCGTCATTAGGATGCAATTGTATAGATAAATCTTCCTTGGCATCAATGAATTTAATCAATAACGGAAACTTTTCACCAAAAACTGTAAAGTTCTTTTCCCCGATTAGGTCTTGTTTATAGGTTGAGAGCAATTGTTTGAGAGTTACTCCTCTTAGTTCGCCATTGGTTACAATTGAAGTATCTCCATCCACATTACTAATTTCCCAACTTTCACCAACATTTGGTGCCTTGTTTTTTTTATTAAGAAGTGTCTTGAGCTTTGTACCTCCCCAAATTCTTTCTTTTAAAATTGGTTGAAACTTAATTGGATAAAAGTGACTCTTCATAAGCTTTTATCCTGAATATTTCACGAAGTTTCTTGGAGTTTCATAAAGTACAATCTCCAAATCAAAAGACGGTTTGAGTCTTGGTTTTATTTTGTTATAAATAACGACAACAATATTTTCGGCTGTTGGGTTCAAGTCCTTGAACTCAGGAACTTCAACATTCAAATTTTTATGATCAAAAGCGTCTTCAACCTCTTCTTTAATAATATCTTTCAAAACTTTCATGTCAATAACATAACCAGTTTCCAAGTCAATGTCACCTGTCACACTTACGATTAACTCATAATTGTGGCCATGAAAATTTGGGTTATTACATTTGCCAAAAACCTCATCGTTTTTATCAAAGCTCCAGTCTTTTCTATATAACCTATGAGCTGCATTAAAATGTGCTTTTCTACTAACGGTTACCTTCATTGTCAATTAAATTTATATGTTCGTAGAATTTTTCAAATATTATTTTAAACCAAGCCGTGTAACGTTCTGGATGTAAAACCATATCAACCTTAACATTTTCCAAATCCATCCATTTCCAAGATTCAACTTCGTCTTTATTTATTTTTGGTTCATGATTATAATGACCTACCATAATATGATCTAATTCATGCTCAGTCAACCCATTATCAAAAGGTGCTTTATAAATAAAAGACGTGGTTTCTTTTAAATCAG
>CAZRDG010000208.1:0-4799 GCA_964598775.1 uncultured Lacinutrix sp. | reverse complement strand
AAGAACCCAGAGCTGATTACTCTGGGTTCATTTTTTTACCTACTTTTGCAAAAACCTCTACAACAAAACCAATAATGAGTAAATTAATTGCACCTTCAATCCTTGCGGCAGATTTTGCCAACCTTCAACGCGATATAGAAATGGTAAACCAAAGTGAAGCCGACTGGTTTCATATTGATATTATGGATGGCGTTTTTGTACCAAACATATCCTTCGGAATGCCAGTTTTAAAAGCCATTTCAAAACATGCCAATAAAACCATTGATGTGCATTTAATGATTGTAGATCCTGACAGATACATTAAAACCTTTGCAGAATTAGGAAGCAATGTGCTAACTGTACATTACGAAGCTTGCACACACTTACACAGAACACTTCAAGCCATAAAAGCAGAAGGAATGCAAGCAGGAGTTGCATTGAATCCGCACACAAACATTAATGTATTGGAAGATACTATTAATGATATTGATTTGGTTTGCCTTATGAGCGTAAATCCTGGATTTGGAGGACAAAGTTTTATTGAAAACACATACAACAAAGTAAAACAGCTCAAAGCGTTAATTGAACGTAAAGGAGCTAACACCAAAATTGAAATTGATGGTGGAGTTACTGATAAAAACGCCAAACAATTGGCTGATGCTGGAGCAGATGTTTTGGTTGCTGGTAGTTTTGTGTTTAGAAGTGAAAATCCCTTGGAAACGATTAAAGATTTGAAGGCTGTTGCTAGCAGTTAATTAATTATACCAAACTGCATAACGTTGTCGTCTTAACTCTAGGGCTAAGGTTTCTTCCATTTTTACCGCTTCTGCTCTAGTTGCTATTGGGTTAATGTGATTATATAAACTTGGCCTTAAGTACATGCCATATTTTTCAACAATATTAGACGATATTTTATAACCCTTCTTATTTCTGTAACCTGTTTTGTGCTGTTCAAAACGTTCTTTAGGTGTTTTGCTCGTCATGCCAACATACAAACATTCTAACACACCATTAAACTGCGGATTCGCTTCTCTAAACTTTCTGTTTTCTGTAAATACACGTTTGGAGAGTTCTACAACATAAATATGATATTGTGCTTTAGCCATAAACTAATAACCAGCAAAATTAAAGTTGAGCATTTGCTTAGTAAGGTCATAAATTTTAGGAAATTGACTTTTAAATTTAGCCGGAGTTTCAACAAAACTCTCAATAATAACAGCTAGAAATTCAAAATGATTGGTATAAGCATATTCTCTAAAATATTCTGAAGAAATTAACTCGTCGCGCAAAGGTTTATTTTGAGACAAATAATCGGTTAATTCTCTAAACGAATCTTTAAAAATCGTGGAGCTTACATCGCGTTCTTTCATGCTGTTTAAGTGAATAGCATGCGCGAACTCATGAATTCCTAAGTTTAGGTTATCATTGGCAATATCAAATCCATGTTCAAAATGCTCCCAGGAAATCACTAAAGCACCTAATCTTGGGTTTAATTCACCCTTATGGTACTCATCATTGGCCTTTGAGTAAAATTCGCCAGGATACACAAATATCTTATCAATTAAACCTATAAAATAATCTCTGAATCCAAAGGTTAACATCACAGCAGTTGCAGAAACCAATACTTTTATCTCATCTGTTATCTGTTGTCCTTCACGACCTATAAAGGTTTTATCAATTATAAAAGAAGCCACACGGTGTTCAAAATGCTGTTTTTGTTTATCATTTAACTTTTTGTAAAAAGAAAACCGATTTCTTAAAATGACCTGCTGGTTGGGGTTTAATTTTGCGAGTTTTAAATAAATATGATTGTAAAGCGGTCTTTTAGTTCGCATAACATAAGCCATTTCAAACATTCTGAAACCAAAATACAGAATCATGATAATAAGTGCTGTTAGAAAAATAGCGACTATACTATCACCAGTAGGATTTTGCAAAATAATATTCGTAATCATTAACTGTTGAACGTAAAAGTTAAACTTTAATTGCTTTTGTATATAATGCTAAATCAAGACACTCTTTTCTTTATTAAATAAGTTGAAATAATTGCTGTGAGTCCAGCAACAACAAAGGTTAACAATCTTGAGGTAACTACTTGATCCATACCAGAAACAATCCATATAATAGTAAACGTTAAACCAACAATAATAGTTAATAATGCAGGAATGCCATGAAATCGTTTCCAAAACAGGGTTAGTAAAATGACTATGGAAAACGTAGAGCCAATTCCAGCCCAAACGTAACCAACAATGGCATAAACCAAATCGCTAGGTGAAAAATAAGCCATTAACAAGGCTACTAAGGACAACAATGCAGTAACCAATCTGGATTGAAACAATGAGGTTTTTGAATCTAACGATGATTTCTTACCAACTTTAATAATGTTTTCAGATAGTTCTGTTGCCGACAGAATAAGTAAAGAATTTGCAGTAGAAATTATCGCAGCCAAAACACCTGTAATTAAAATGCCTGAAACCACAGGATTAAACACTGTAGTCAATACTTCTGGCATTACTGTTTCTTGATCTTGCAAACCAGTTGGTCCAAAAATAGCAATGCCAATCCATCCAACCATCAAGGCTCCAGTATAAGCAATAACAGTCCAAATCACACCAATATTTCTGGCAATTTTGGCGTTTCTTTCATCTTTAATCGCCATAAACCGCATGGTCAATTGTGGTTGACCACCTAAATAACCAAAAAACCAAGAAAAGGCACCAGCAATAATGATTCCGCTGCCTAATCCCTTTACTATATTCATTGAATTAGGTAACACCTCAGATAATGACCCAAAAAGTGCAGAGTCCTCTCTTACAACTGCACCACCTGTCATCGTAGAATAGGCCTCGCCAGATTTTGACAATGCGTCAGCAATATTATGAGCAAACACAGTGCCTTCAGGCATATCAGACAAATAAATCAAACCAGCTATTGGAGCTACAATAAGCGTAATTATCATAATGATAGCCTGAATCACATCAGTATATGTTACCGAACGAAAACCGCCGTAAATAGTATAAGGAATTACCAAAATAACAATGATAATCATGGCTAAATCTTGATTGATTCCAAACAAATTGTTAAGTGTTTTTCCACCTCCAATAAATTGAGCACCAACATAAAAAAAGAAGAAAAAAACGATGGTTAAACTACCCACAATTCTAATCCACTTCCCTACTTCGCCATGACGTTTAGCGATATAATCTGTAAACGTATCAACTTCGTATTTTTCGGCTTCATTTCGCAAACGAGACGCTAATAAAACCCAAGCTACTATTATACCTGCGACGCAACCTATAGCTGTCCAAACTTCCATCAATCCTGTTGCATATGCAGCGCCAGGCAAACCTAGGAGCGCCCATGACGACTCACCTGTGGCTCGTTCAGAAAGTGCAGCGACCCAGCCTGGTAATTTACGACCTGCAATTGCAAAATCTGAACCTGTTTTAACATTGCGTCCTTGATAAATTCCCCAAACAATAAGTAAAATCATGTAGACTGACATGACTATTAAAATGATGGATTGGTTTTCCATAAATTGAAGATATTAGTTAGTTTACACGAAAATAGGAAATAAAAAAGCAAGCCTTTTAATATGCTTGCTTTTTTTAAACTTAACGAAAAAAAAGGGTCTATAAAATTCTAAGAGGCGTGTTGTAATGACTTTGAAATTTTGGCATCAATATATACTTCTAATAATTTTGCGTCTTCAGAATTAAAAGCAACTTCCTCTGTAATGGCCGGAAGTAATACTGTATCACCCATTTTTAAAGTTTCCGTGTGGTATCCTGCTGTTATATCTACCTCGCCTTCAACACACATAAATATTACAAACGAATCTAACTTTTTGTAATCTCTAGCTTGATGAGATTTTATATCTAATAAATTAGTTGTGAAATACTCGCAATTGACTAAGTTCGTTTTGTTATTAGGTTGAATTTTATAATTTGATTTACCGTTTGAATTAAAATGCTTTGTTGCTTTTGTAGCCAAATCTACGTGCAACTCTCTCTTCTCACCATAATTATCAATTCTATCCCAATCATAAACACGATAAGTTATATCCGATGTTTGCTGAATTTCTGCAGCCAAAACACCTGCTCCTATTGCATGTACTTTTCCAGCTGGAATAAAGTAGCTGTCCCCTTTTTTTACAAGTTCTCTATTAAAAACTAAATCTACATTTTCTGCATTAATGTTACACAACACATCTGGATTCATAGTTTCATCCTTTAACCCTAAAACAATATCTGCATTATTATCACTATCCATGATATACCACATTTCAGTTTTACCAAAGCTATTGTGATAAGTTTTAGCCATTGCATTATCTGGATGAACCTGAACCGATAAATCAGTTTTAGCATCAAGAAATTTTATAAGTAAAGGAAAATTATATCCAAAATTTTTAAAATTTTCTCTACCTAGCAAACTAGACTGATGGATTCTAATAAGTTCCTTTAAATTGTTTCCTTCATATGCACCATTATTAATCACTGAAATGTTATCTTGAACGTCAGAAATCTCCCAGCTTTCACCTATATTTTTTTTATTAGACAATTTTCCTAAAAAAGAAGTCAACTTATTTCCTCCCCAAATTTTTTCTTTTAAAATAGGGTTGAATTTAATTGGATATACTTTCATCATAATTAGACTATTACAAAATTAATTTTCAAGATTTTCTGTGTTCCTATATCCAGCGCTATCCTTATACCAATCTTTATAATTTGACCCTCCAGATATTGCCCAGGAATTAAAATGATTATATGCCGTATTAATAGCTTTATTTTCTTTAGGCACTTTAAAATCATGAACAATAC
>CAZRDG010000207.1:0-4822 GCA_964598775.1 uncultured Lacinutrix sp. | reverse complement strand
CGATGTAGATCATTTACTTGCCAATCCTATTTTTGATCCAACACGCTGTAGTATCAATTTTCATCCACTTCACTCCTATTATGCTATTATAGTTTATGTATTGCTGTTAATTCCTAAAACCACAAGACTACTAGGTTTAGGACTTTGCATTCATATCTTGGCAGATTATGCAGATTGTTTATTAATGTAAACTTACTTTGGTACGAATAGGAAAATGATCAGACAGCTTTTTGTTGTATGTCTTAAATCCGTTGATTTTTAAACCTTTATCAACAAGGATAAAATCAATTCTAATTGGGAAATATTTAAAATCAAAGGTTCTTCCAAAACCGTTACCAGCAGCGCCAAAGGCATCCACTAAATCGCCTTTTATTTCTTTGTAAACGTATGAATAGGCTGTGTTATTAAAATCTCCGCAAATAATCATTTTGTGTGGCGAACGTTTTTTATGCATCAGGAACAATTCCGATTGAAATTGTTGCATTTTAAAGGTTTCGCTCGCTCGTTTAAGGAGGCGTTCAGAATTATCCGTTGACAGCTCTTCATTATTAGCATCAATACGTAAAGATTGTAAATGCACATTATAAATTCTAATGGTATCAGAGCCTTTTACAATGTCAGCATATATGGCATTATTAGCTGTATTTGGAAACTCAATTGAACCAGATTTTACAATAGGAAATTTCGAAAAAATAGCTTGTCCGTATTTTACCTTTTTCCCAGACAACTCCTCATATTTATACTTATAGAAAGACAAATCAATCTTCTCATGAGGATGGTATTCCTGAAAACTGATAACATCTGGAGATTCTTTTTTTATAAAATCGACAATGTCTTTTTGAACATTAATACCTGGAATCCAATTGTATAAATTAAACAACCGTACATTATAGTTCATTATGGAAAGGTTCTTCTCATCATCAACGTTTTTAGAACCTGAAAACTTATACAAGGAACCAACATGTTTAAAACCTAATACTAAGACAAATAGTGAGAGTAACAATTGTTTTTTCACATTCATAAGCCAATACAACAAAAACAGTATGTTTGAGAGTATTAAAAATGGAACAGCTAGACTTAATACAGCTAAGAATGCAAAGCGATTTGGAGCAACGTAAGGAAGAAAATAGGACAAAAGAAGCATCATCGCAAAGAGCGAATTGATTGCAAAAATGATCTTATTTACAAAACTTAGCTTTTTCATTTTTATGATTGATGATAGAAGGCTATTTTCCCGCTCTAAATAAAAATTCCTTTTCTTCTTTGGTCAGACTTTCGTAACCACTTTTACTTATTTTATCTAATATAACATCTATTTTCTTCTGGTTATTAAACTCATTAAACTCCCCTTTAGTATAACCACCAACTTTAGATTTGTTTTTATGAACTGTTTTTAATTTGGATTTTTTTGTAAAAGAAAACAAACCAAAAAAACCATCCATAATCTTTTCAAAACCTTTACCAATATCAGTGCCTTGACGCAAACGAGTCGCGTAAAAATAACCCAATAAATCGCCACCTAAATGAGCAACATTTCCTCCTGAATTTAACCCAAAAAGTCCAACTAAATCTAATGCTACCATTATAAAACCAACATACATTAATTTAAAACGCAGTGAACCTAATCGCATTTCATACTGCGGCATATAAGCACATAGGAAAATTAGAGTGGCTCTCACACCTGCAGATGCTCCAACAAGTGAACCAGCATAATTTAAAAAATTTGGAAAAACAGCATAGGTTAGCATATAAGCCGAGCCACCCGAAATAATGCCTAAAAAGTATATATTAAGAGATGTTTTAATATTAAATAAATTAGAAAAAGAACGACCAACAAAATACAAAACCAACATGTTCATAAGCAAGTGCCACAACTCGATATGCGTAAAACCATAGGTAATAATGCTCCAAGGTTTTAAAATAAATGAAGAAAACTCTTTTGGTAGTTCCAGCCAGTTTAAACTAGATAACCTCGTCACATCACTAAAAACAGCAACAAGCCAACCTGTAAAAAACACTATAACATTTACAGCTATAATCTTTTCAAAAGCAGTCAGTCGTTTTAGCTTATCTTGAATATCTTGTGTAAGCGATGTCATTTAGTTCCACCTATTTTTATTAAACTGATTTTTTCGCCAATACCACATAATGAAGAATCCTGTTAGTGCACCACCAACGTGGGCCATATAAGCTGTAT
Source organism: uncultured Lacinutrix sp. (assembly GCA_964598775.1). Lineage (GTDB taxonomy): Bacteria > Bacteroidota > Bacteroidia > Flavobacteriales > Flavobacteriaceae > CAJQLB01. The sequence continues at coordinate 2,625 of CAZRDG010000207.1, read as the reverse complement.
TACTTGGACTAAAAAATGATTGACCAGTTAAAGCTGAAATGATATCTAATATGATGATACCAGGAATAAAGTACTTTGCTTTGATTGGTATCGGTAAAAATATCATCATCAATTTAGCCTCAGGATTCATCATACCGAAAGCAGCCAAAACTCCCATAATACAACCAGAAGCACCAACCATTGAGGCGTTGTAAATTGGAAATAATTGCTGAAGGTTAGTAAATTGCACCTGTGTAATTCCATCAATCACTTTATTTGATGAAAGCATTTGTATGATTTGATCACTTGTTAATCCAGAACCAATTAAATCTGCATGTAAAGGCAAATAATTAAAGTAATAATAACCCAATTGAAACAAAACTGCTCCAAGTCCAGCCGAAATATAAATGAATAAGAATTTTTTACTACCTAATTGTTGCTCTACAGCTGTACCAAACATCCATAACGCAAACATATTGAACAAAATGTGTGCAAAGCCGCCATGCATAAACATGTGCGTAATAATTTGCCAAGGCTGAAACAATTCATTCTTTGGAAAATATAAGGCAAACCATTTGTAAAACAATTCACCATTGCCAATTGCCATTGTTCCAACAAACATAACAACGTTTATGATTAATAAATGCTTTACTGTATCTGTAATCCTCATCATAACTTTACATGAATTTTTTATCTAAATCATCAACATTCATCGTAATAAACGTTGGCTTATTTGTTGGTGTTGTAGTTGGTTCTTTACAAGCGAACAATTTATTCACTAAATGTTCTTGTTCTTCCTTTGTGAGTTGTTGTCCTGTTCGTATGGCTAATGATTTTGCCAATGATTTCGCCAACATATCTGACTGACTAAAATGACTGTCTGGCAATTCATGCTGAGCGTCATGTATCAGTTGCTCAAGCACAAAAGAGGCTTGACTGTTTGTTACAGAGGTTGGAACTCCCTGAAGTTCTATACCATCTTCCTCAAACTTCGAGAACATGAACCCCGTTTGTTCTAACTGAGGTTTTAAAGTTTCTAAAACCCTTATTTCTTCTTTATCAAACTGTAGCCCAATAGGAAATAATAATTGCTGACTAATGCCTTCTTTAATAGTAATTTGTTGTAAAAACTCTTCGTACAAAATACGTTGATGCGCTCTATGCTGATCAATAACCAACATTCCAGATTTAATCGTATTAATAATGTATTTGTTTTTAAGCTGAAAGGTTTTTTGAGCCTCTATAGCGTCATCATTAAACATGGTTAAAACTTCATCTTCACTTTCAAAATGAACTTCGCCAAACGCTTCAGAATCACCATTACTTTTTGATTCTAAACCAACATATAAACTTTCCCAGCTTTTAGTGTTTTCCTTTTTATAGGTAGGTTTTGTTGTTCCAGATGTTTTTTCTTCTTTAAAAGGATTAAAGGCTCTATCTACTTCTACCATTGGTGCCTGAGCAATTTTTTGCTGGTAGTTATAAGGTGTGTCTAAATTACTATCGTGTTCAAAATCTAAAACAGGAGCAATATTAAATTGTCCCAAACTATGTTTAACTGCAGAACGTAATATAGCATACATGGTATGTTCATCATCAAACTTAATTTCTGTTTTTGTTGGATGAATATTAATATCGATACTCTTAGGGTTTACCGTTAGGTACAAAAAATAAGAAGCATGTGTATTCGGCCTCAATAAGCCTTCGAAGGCGGCATTAACAGAATGGTTTAAATACGAACTTTTTATAAACCTATTATTTACAAAGAAGAACTGTTCGCCACGTGTTTTCTTAGCAAATTCAGGTTTTACCACAAATCCTGAAATTTTAAGCACTTCGGTTTGTTCTTCAACAGGAACTAATTTTTCATTGGTTTTACTGCCAAAGGTATTCACTAAACGTTGTCGATAATTGCTTACTGGAAGATGAAACAATTCGCTTCCATTATTGTACAAAGAAAATTCTATGTTTGGATGAGCTAAGGTAACACGATGAAATTCATCAATAATGTGACGTGTTTCAACGGTATTCGATTTTAAAAAATTTCGTCTTGCAGGAATGTTGTAAAATAAATTTTTTACAGAAATTGAAGTTCCGTTAGGCGTTACAACAACTTCTTGTGACGTCACTTCACTACCTTCTATTTTTATATGAGTACCAACTTCATCCTGTGCTTGCTTCGTTTTAAGTTCAACATGAGCAATAGCAGCAATACTTGCTAAGGCTTCACCTCTAAACCCTTTTGTATGCAGATTGAATAAATCTTCAGCAGCTTTTATTTTGGAAGTCGCATGCCGCTCAAAGCTTAATCGAGCATCTGTGACACTCATACCTTTTCCATTATCAATAACTTGAATAAGGGTTTTACCAGCATCCTTTATAATGAGTTTAATCACTGTAGCCTCAGCATCAATGGCATTTTCCAAAAGTTCTTTGACAACAGAAGCTGGTCGTTGCACAACTTCACCTGCCGCAATTTGGTTGGCTACATGATCTGGTAATAATTGAATAATATCTGCCATTAACTAGTTAGGAAAAGAAAATGGATAAATCAAAATCGATGATAAATAAGAATATTAAAAGCAACACAACTACAATAATAAGTATTCTTCTATTAGCTTCGCGATCTGGTTCTTCTTTAAGTTC
>CAZRDG010000206.1:0-4829 GCA_964598775.1 uncultured Lacinutrix sp. | reverse complement strand
GTGTGATTTTCTCACTTTTAACTAACTAAAAAAATAATCAAAATGTCAAACACAAACAAACCAGGAATTGCTTTCTGGATTATTGGAATCATTGCGCTTTTATGGAACGCAATGGGAGTCTACAACTATTTGATTCAAGCTTATCAAACAGAAGCTTATACATCCAGTTTAAATGAAGCTCAATTGGCTTTAATGGAAAGTATGCCAAGTTGGAACACTGCTTTATTTGCCATTGCAGTATTTTCAGGATTAATAGGAACTATCTTGATGTTAATGCGCAAAAAGTCAGCCGTTTCTTTATTTATAATTTCATTTGTAACTGCGACTGTAAACCAGCTATATTGGTTATTTGGCACAAATGCAGCGGAAGTATTTAGTGAATCAATGCCTTATTTAATGCCAATTTTGGTTATTGTGTTTTGTCTTTTCTTGGTTTGGTACTCAAGAAGTCAAAAGGCAAATGGAGTGCTCAACTAATCCTTATTTTAAGTAAAATTTAAAGCCTGAGTTAAAACACTCAGGCTTTTTTATGGTATTGTTTTTGAGACTGCTTGATCATTAACATTTTAAATTCAATACATTATGAAACGCTCACAACAAGCACCTCAAGTAAATGCAGGTTCAATGGCTGATATTGCCTTCCTCCTGCTCATTTTTTTTCTGGTAACTGCAGTTATACCGAATGATCAAGGTATTAGCAGAAAATTGCCTAGACTTTGTCCTCCAGGACAAAAATGTGACACGGAAATCCATGAAAGAAACATTCTTAGAATAGTTTTAAATGGAAATCAAGAAATTATGATTGATGACATTATAGTATCAGTTGAAGACATTAAAGATATTTCAAAAAAGTTTTTAGATAACAATGGAGACAAAAGCTGTGACTATTGCAATGGGAATGCATTTGAAAATTATTCTGATAATCCAACGAGGGCAGTTATTTCATTACAATCAGATAATGAAACACACTATAGTTTATTCATAAAAGTTCAAGACGAACTTAGTAAAGCCTATTATGAGTTAAGAGCTGGTTATGCACAAAATAAATTTAAAAAAACACCAAATGAACTCAGTCCAGAAGAGTTTAAAATTGTGCGTGAAGCTTATCCATTTCTAGTTTCTGAAGCAACTACAAATTAAAAAAAAGCCTGGATAATATCCAGGCTTTGTTATTTACTTAAGTTTTTGAAATTCTAAATCTAAAAGAAAAGCATAAGTTAATGCTGTGCGTTTATAACGTTCAAAGCGTCCTGAGGCACCTCCATGACCTGAATCCATATTACAATCCATGATGAGTAAATTGTCATCTGTTTTCAATTCACGCAACTTGGCAACCCATTTTGCTGGTTCCCAATACTGAACCTGACTATCCCAATAACCAGTAGTTACTAAAATATTTGGATAATCTTTGGCTTCAACATTATCATAAGGAGAATATGACTTCATATAATCATAAAATTCTTTTTGTCTTGGATCTCCCCATTCATCCCATTCAAAGGTGGTTAAAGGTATCGTTTCATCAATCATTGTAGACACTACATCCACAAATGGAACTGCTGCTACTACTCCATTCCATAATTCTGGTTTCATATTTAAAATAGCTCCCATTAGCAATCCTCCTGCACTTCCACCTTGTGCATATAAATGTGAACTGCTTGTGTAGCCTTCATTTACTAAAAACTCGCCAGAATCAATAAAATCCGTGAATGTATTTTTCTTTTTCAATAATTTACCATCTTCATACCAATCTCTACCCATTTCTTGTCCTCCACGAATATGTGCTATGGCGAAGACAAATCCTCTATCTAGTAAACTCAATCTACTAGAATTAAACGTTGCTTCTGAACTACTGCCATAAGAACCATAAGAATATAGTAGTAATGGTGTATCAGCACTTTTTTCTGTTCCTTTTTTATAGACCAATGAAATTGGCACTTTTACGCCATCTCTTGCTGTGGCATATAAACGTTCAGATACATAATTATCTGGAGAAAAATTATCATCAAGAACTTCTTCTTGTTTTAACAAAACTTGCTCTTTTGTATCCATATTATACTCATAAGTACTATTTGGAGTTGTAAGCGAAGTGTAATTATATCTTAAAATATTGGTTTCAAAATCTAAATTAGATGTTGGATATACCAAATAAGAAGGATCATTGAAAGTCATTTTATGATCGCCTCCATTCCAGTTAATAATTCTGATGCCTCTTAATCCATTTTCACGTTCTTGAACAACTAAGTGATTACTAAAAAGATCAAAACCTTGAAGAAATACATTTTCTCTATGAGGAATAACATCTACCCAATTATCTTTAGTAGTCGTATTTACTGGTGTTTTAACCAATCGGAAGTTTTTAGCATCTAGGTTGGTCCTTATATAAAAATGATCACCATAATGGTCAATTGAATATTCTAGATTCTTTTCTCTTGGCTGAATCACATTCCATTTACCATTTGGTGTGTTGGCATCTAGGACACGAACTTCTGTTGATAAGGTTTGAATACTATAAATAGCAATAAATGCATCAGATTTAGATTTCCCAACGCCAATATTAAAAGTTTCATCTTTTTCATGAAAAACTAATACATCGTCATCTTGGCTTGTTCCTAATACGTGCTTATAAACTTTATCTGCTCTTAACGTTTCAGGATCTTTAGTCGTGTAAAATACTGTTTTGTTATCATTCGCCCAAGTTGCACTTCCACTTGTATTACTTAGATTATCTGATAGTATTTCACCAGTGGCTAAGTTTTTGAAGTAAATTGTATAACGTCTTCTTGATACTGTATCGATAGCGAAGGCCATAAGCTTATTATCCTCACTAACAGATTGACTACCAATACCATAATAAGCATAACCTTTAGCCATCTCTGGTCCGTTAAAAATGATTTCTTCTTTGCCATCACCATCTATCTTCTTTCTGCAATACAATGCATAATCACCTCCTTCTTCAAAACGAGTGTAGTATAAATAACCGTTGTCTTTTACTGGTACAGATTGGTCATCTTTCTTAATTCTACTAACCATTTCATTATAAAGCTCGTCTTGTAATTCATTGGTGTGACTCATAACACCTTCGAGATATTCGTTTTCTTGGTTCAAATAATTAAGAACATCTTGCGTTTGGCTATCTGGATCTTCAGCATTCTTCTGATCGTCACTTAATCTCATCCAGAAATAATTATCTATTCTGGTATCATCATGAAGTGTAAGTTCTTTTGGTGTTTTTTTGGCAACTGGTGCATTGACAAGATCTTTTGTGCTTTTGTCTTCATTTGTTTTGCATCCAAAAAAAATAAACGCCAGCAATATTGGTATTAGAATATTTTTTTTCATTTAAGATTTAAATTTAATTGTTGTTTAGCAGGCTAAAGAAACGAAAAAAAATAAAGATTATCCTCTTCTAACATGTTAATATTAGTATGTTTAAATCACCTTATTTCCTGTTGTGCTTGTAGATTATAAAATTTCAATCTGCAATTTTATTATTATATTTGGTTGTTTTAATCAACTAATCAATATAACTATGAATTCAAACACTAAATCAGAACTTGCTTTCACCATAAATAATATCTTCAAGCTTGTTTTTTTATGCCTTATTCTTACATTATCATCCTGTAAAACGGAACCTGAACAACCTATGACTGAAGAACAACTTATTGCAAAAGCTAAGGAAATTCACGAACGTGTGATCACACTTGATACACATTGCGACATAAATGTTAACAATTTTACAGATTCTATTAACTATACCCAAGAATTAGACAACCAAGTTAATCTTCCTAAAATGAAAAAAGGAGGATTAGATGTTGCTTGGTTTATTGTATATACTGGACAAGACACTTTAACAGATGAAGGCTACAAAAAGGCATATGAAAATGCCATATCAAAATTTGATGCTATACACAGATTAGTCGAAGAGATTGCTCCTAACGACATTGAATTAGCAACAACTTCAGATGATGTTAGACGTATTGCTACCGCTGGTAAAAAAGTGGCTATGATTGGGATTGAAAATGGATATCCTGTAGGAATGGACATTAATAATGTAAAAAAATTCTATGATTTAGGAGGGCGTTATATGTCATTAGCACATAATGGTCATAGTCAATTAAGTGATAGTAATACAGGTGAAAGAGATAGTATTTGGCTGCATAATGGTTTGAGTGATTTTGGTAAAGAAGTAATAAAAGAAATGAATAAATGGGGAATGATGATAGATGTATCACATCCTTCAAAGGAAGCTATTCGTCAAATGATTGAACTTTCGCAAGCACCAATTATTGCATCGCATTCTTCAGCTAGAGCATTATGTGATCATAGTAGAAATCTTGATGATGAGCAATTGCAATGGATGAAAGACAATGGTGGTGTTATTCAAACAGTTGCTTTTAAAAGCTATGTCAATGAGGAAAAGCAAAACATCAGAGACGAAAAAATAAAAGAAATAAGAGAAGCCATTATTGACTCATTAGGAATCACATGGCATGATTGGACTTCTTTTGGACAATTGGATGAAGCCGCTCAGATGGAATTTATTGCCAAAAGAAAAATTGTGATGGATTTAGCTGATGAAAAGGCTAATTCTATTGAAGGATTCCCAGGCAATGTTAATGTTTCAGACTTTGTAGATCATATAGATTATATGGTTGAAAAAATTGGATTAGATCATGTAGGCATCAGTAGTGATTTTGATGGTGGTGGTGGTGTTGACGGCTGGAACGATGCTAGTGAAACATTCAACGTGACTTTAGAGCTAGTTCGTCGTGGTTATACAGAAGAAGAAATAGGTAAGCTTTGGAGTGGTAATTTATTGCGCGTACTTG
>CAZRDG010000205.1:0-4852 GCA_964598775.1 uncultured Lacinutrix sp. | reverse complement strand
CAAATGATTGATGCTGAGCATTTACCAATCACTTTACCTGAAGTAGAAAAATATTTACCCACCGAAACTGGCGAACCACCTTTAGGAAACGCAACGGTTTGGGCTTGGTGTACTGAAACTAATTCAGTAGTTGATAATGAAAAGATAGATAACAAAACCATTTTCCCTCTTGAACTCAATACCATGCCTGGTTGGGCTGGAAGCTCACAGTATTTTAATCGTTATATGGACCCTCATAATGAGGATGAGATTTTTTCTCAAGACGCGGTTAACTATTGGCAACAAGTAGATTTATATATAGGTGGAAGCGAACATGCGACAGGACATTTACTGTACTCACGTTTTTGGCAAAAGTTCATGTTCGATTTAGGATTAGTACCTCATGATGAGTTTGCTAAAAAACTGATTAATCAAGGGATGATTTTGGGAACGAGTGCTTTTGTATATAGGATTCAAGGTGAAAATAAGTTTTTATCTAAAGGATTAATTGAAGGAAATGAAATTCAACCTATTCATGCAGATGTATCATTTGTAAACGCGTCAGATGAATTAGATATGGAAGCTTTTAAAAATTGGCGTGAAGAATTTAAAGATGCTGAGTTTATCACAGAAGACGATGGTACTTTCAAAGTAAAAAGAGACGTCGAAAAAATGTCTAAATCCAAATACAACGTGGTTAATCCTGACCAAATTTGTATTGATTATGGCGCAGACAGTTTACGCTTGTACGAAATGTTTCTTGGGCCTTTAGAGCAATACAAACCTTGGAATACCGCTGGAATTACTGGAGTACATGGTTTTCTTAAAAAATTATGGAAGTTGTATTTTGACGACAATGGGTTTAAAGTCACTGATGCTGCACCAACCAAAGACAGCTTAAAGACGCTTCATAAGACCATTAAAAAAGTAGAAGAAGATATTGAGAATTTCTCGTTTAACACATCAGTCTCTACCTTTATGATAGCATGTAATGAGCTCACAGCGCAAAAGTGTACAAGCAGAAACATTTTAGAGCCTTTATTGGTGTTAATTTCACCTTATGCGCCACATATTGCTGAGGAATTATGGAGTCAATTAGGTCATAGTGAGTCTATCGCAAGAGCTGATTTTCCAAAATTTGACGAAAGCCATTTGGTAGAAAGCACGAAGAATTACCCAATTTCATTTAATGGTAAAATGCGTTTCACCATGGAACTGCCTTTAGATTTAAGTAAAGATGACATTGAAGTAGCCGTTATGGCTCATGAAAAAACCAAAGAGCAGTTGCAAGGTCGTGAGCCTAAAAAAGTCATTATTGTTCCAGGTAAAATTGTAAACATTGTTGGATAGCATCGATCATATAGAGGTCATTGGATTAATAGCTGCAGTCTTAACCACATCGGCGTTTCTTCCGCAAGTTTATAGAACATGGAAAACCAAAGATGTCTCAGGTTTATCATTGCCAATGTTAGTGTTATTTTTTATTGGTATCGTACTTTGGTTTGTTTATGGTATTTACATTGAAAGTTTATCAATGATTCTGGCCAATGCCATTACTATAGTTTCAGCATTTCTACTTGTTTATTTTAAGTTGAAATATCAAAAAACTGACAAAATTTCTTAACTAAAATTTGGCTCATTATTTGATTGATATATATTACATTTACATTATTAAAATTAAAAACAAATGATTGGATATTATATATTAATTGGAGCGATTGCTCTGGTAAGTTGGTTAGTAAGTAATCAATTAAAACAAAAATTCGCGAAGTACTCTAAAGTACAGTTACGCAATGGTATGAGTGGTAAAGAAATTGCCGAAAAAATGTTGGCTGATAATGGTATTTATGATGTTGAGGTGATTTCAACACCTGGACAATTAACAGACCACTATAACCCAAAAAACAAAACAGTTAACTTAAGCGAAGCGGTTTACAATCAGCGTAATGCAGCAGCAGCAGCTGTTGCAGCTCACGAATGTGGACACGCTGTGCAACATGCAACAGCTTATAGCTGGTTACAAATGCGTTCACAACTAGTCCCTGTTGTAAGTGTGACTTCTGGCATGTCTCAATGGTTAATTATTGGAGGCTTGGTATTAGGAGGAGCAGCAGGATTAGGTCTTGGATGGTGGGTTGCAGTTGCAGGAGTCGCGTTTATGGGCTTCGCAACCTTATTTAGTTTCATTACACTACCTGTTGAGTATGATGCTAGTAACAGAGCATTAGCTTGGTTAAAAGCAAAAAACATGGTAACACCGGAAGAATATAAAGGTTCAGAAGATGCGCTTAAATGGGCTGCAAGAACATATTTGGTTGCTGCAATTGGTGCTTTAGCATCATTATTATATTGGGCATTACAAGTGTTTGGTGGACGAGATTAGTATCAACAAAAAAAATAAAAAAAGCCTCTGAAATTTAAGAGGCTTTTTTTATATCTTAATTTGTCTATCAATTTGCTGATCTAAAGAGATAAAGGTTTCCGTTCTGGAAACACCAGAAATGGTTTGAATGTCCTTATTTAAAACATGCATTAAATGTTCGTTATCCTTACATAAAATCTTTACCAAAATACTCCAATTACCAGTTGTATAGTGACATTCTAAAACTTCGGGAATTTTTTTTAGTTGCCTTACAGCGTCAGGATTGTTCATGGCTTTGTCTAAAAATATACCAACAAATGCCATGGTCGTGTATCCTAAAACTTTAGGATTGATTACAAATTTTGAACCTGACAATAAACCTGATTTCTCGAGTTTTCTTAAGCGTTGATGTATGGCAGCTCCAGAGATTCCAACTTGTCTAGCAATCTCCAAAACAGGTGTTCTGGCATCTTCCATTAAGGCACGAAGTATCTTTTTATCGATACCATCTATCTGAACATTTTGGTTAATTACTTTCATTAGTAAAATTCTCTTTATTAAATATTCAGAGGATTATATCCATGATAAGGCACTTCTTTTTCTTGAAACCCAATCCCGAACTCTTTCAACTCTTTTAAAATAGGTTCGTATACTTCTTTTGCTATTGGTATTTGTACGCCAGGAGTTTTTATTTTGCCATTTAAAATAGCCAAGGTGGCCATAGCAACTGGCAAGCCGACCGTTTTAGACATGGCAGTATAAGTTTGGTCTTCACCAATAACTACCATAGTGGAGTCAATTTGATGTTTTTCTCCTTTTAAAACATAGCCGAATTTGTGATACATCACGATCATATCTTTGTCAGTTTCATCAAGCGTCCAGCTATCCATCAAGATTTTTTGTAGTATTTCAGCTGGTGTGGCTCTAACAAGATCTACCATTTTTTTAGGATTAAAAATGTCAAGTTCTTCAAGCTTATCCCAAACAATATCATCTTGATCTATTTTTAAAGCATGTCTAAATTTTAGTTCAACCGAATCAGTTGGACTATAAGGCAAAAATGCATTGACAAAATCACGATAGCTCATGTTTTCACTATCATCAATAGTGTAGCTATCATCTGTCATACCTAGTTGTACAAATATATTCCAAGCACGGCTAAATCCAACTCGTCTCATCGTCCCTCTATAAAGCGTTCTAATATCATCTAAGCCATAAACACTTTGATATTTTAACGAATCTCTATTGGCATAGGCTTCAAATCGTCCATAACCTTCTATGTCTAAAAATTCTGTTCGTCTAAAAAGTCTGTTGTAAGGAATGTATTTGTAAGCTCCTTCTTGAATGAATTTTGCAGCACTACCTTGTCCAGCTACAACGACGTTTCTTGGATTCCAAGTAAATTTGTAGTTCCATAAATTGTTATCACTTTCAGGAGCTACTAAGCCTCCAGTAAATGATTCAAACAAAATAATGTCGCCACCTTTAGCTCTAATATCATCTAAAATTTGCATTGCACTCATGTGATCAATCCCTGGGTCAACACCAATCTCATTCATAAATACGAGGCCTTTGTTTTTTGCGGATGCATCTAAGGCTTGCATTTCAGGGCTTACATATGATGCAGTAACCATGTGAGTGCTAAACGTCACGCAGTCTTTAGCCACTTCAATATGAAATCTTGCGGGCAACATAGAGACTACAATATCTGCAACTTTAATAGCATTACTTCGGGATTCTTTATCAAAAACATCCAGCTGAATTGCGTTGGCATGATCATGATCTCCAATAAGTTTCTTAGCATTTTTTATGTTGATATCACCAATTGTGATGTGCAAATCTTCAGCTTTAGCTTTATCTAAAAAGTATTTTATTAAGTAAGATGATGATTTTCCAGCACCTATGATTAATATGTTTCGCATAGTCAGTTTTGTTGCGTAATTTTGATTAGTTAATGTTACGAAAGTACTAAATTGTAGGTGTTATAAAAATATAAATCAGATATTAATATGAACAAGAAACTACTAATTACAGGAAGTGTTTTAGGGATTATCTCGATAGTGTTGGGGGCTTTTGCTTCTCATGGTTTAGAAAAATTAGTTGCCAAAGATGCCATTGAGACATTTCAGGTTGGTGTTCGTTACCAAATGTATCATGCTTTATTGCTCTTGTTTGTTGGTAATTCATCAAAAATATCTTCCAAATCAAAGTATTGGGTATTTATTTTTACCTTAATTGGTGTTGTATTATTTTCAGGTTCCATTTATGGTCTTTCAACTAATGAGTTAACGGGATTTGATTTTAAAAGAATTGGATTTATAACTCCAATAGGAGGTTTATTACTCATCTGTTCATGGTTAATTATGTTACTCGGATTTTTAAAGTTAAAAGATGAATAATGTTGGTTTTTTAAATAAGGTTTCTAATAAAATTTATATTTTTGCAGCATAAACAACACAAAAAAATTATGGTGGATAACACCCAAAGCACGAAAACGATTTCGTTAGAACA
>CAZRDG010000204.1:0-4871 GCA_964598775.1 uncultured Lacinutrix sp. | reverse complement strand
GATAACTATGTTATAATTTCCGAATCGTGTTCATTGAAGCGTATTGAAGCAAAAATACCATAGAAATATTGTTTGACAAATTCGAATCATTCCATTTGTTGTTTTGTTTAATGTGAATTACGGTTTTCACGTCTGGTTTATCTATTCCCATTCCAAAAGCATTGGTTGCGACCATGACTTGTGTACGATTGTTTAACCAATTTGAAAAATGAGCGTCTTTTTCCTTAGTGGATAATCCTCCATGATAATAAGTACTTGTAAAACCAAGGTTGTTTAAGGCATTGCTGATTTCTAAGGTACTTTTTCGGTTTCTAACATATATTATTGAGCTGGATTGGTTTTTCTTCAGGATTTGTTGAATTTTATAAAACTTATCTTCAGTTTCAAAAACCATGTAAGCTAAATTTTCTCTATAAAAAGACTGCTTGAATATTTTCGCATCAATAAAATCCAGTTCTTTTACAATATCACTTATAACCTCTGGTTTCGCTGAGGCAGTCAAAGCTATACAATTCACACTAGGCTGCAATTCTCGTAAAAGCGTGATATTTTTATAAGCAGGGCGAAAGTCGTTTCCCCATTGTGAGATACAATGTGCTTCGTCAACAGCAATGAGATTAACGTTCATTTGTCTTATTCTGTCTTGAATAATGTCTTGTTGCAATCGTTCAGGCGATAAGTACAAAAACTTATAATTGCCGTAAATGCAATTGTCTAAAAGCGTGCTAAGCTCATCGTATTTATAAGTGCTCGTTAGGGCAATTGCTTTTATGTTTCGTTCCTTTAATGCAGCAACCTGATCTTTAATTAAGGCAATTAATGGAGATACGACAATACAAATACCTTCATTTATTAAAGCAGGAATTTGAAAACAAAGTGATTTTCCACCACCAGTTGGCAATAGTGCAAAGGTGTCGTCACCATTTAGTACACTATGGATAATATCCTCTTGTAAAGGCTTGAAACTTGTAAAATTCCAGTATTGCTCTAATATTTGAAGAGGATGCTTCATCAAGAAGATTTTATACTATTTAAGATAAAATCGGTTCGTTTTTTTACACTTTCAAACGGAACATCTATTAAATGGTAACCAAACTTTGAGTATGTATTTATAAGGTGATGATGAATTTTAATAGCTTGATCAAAACTCTCATAACGTTCACTATCACTAATATAAATCTCTTGCCAAGGCGCTAAAATAAATACTTTATCATACTTGTGATCTTCACAAACATTTATAAAGGCGTCAGGATAGGCATCACCAATAAAATCCATATAAGCCAAAACATCAGGAATTCCTCTATCTAAAAAAACAAGATTGTCTTGTAAATCGTGAGCTTCAAAAAATTGTGCTTTTCGGCCATTTAACAACAACTCACTAAACAACAAAGGCTCTTTTAAAAAAAGCTGATCCACACCATCTTTTCTTGCTTGTAGTGTAATTTGTCTAGAAATTTCTTCCAAACACTTAAAATTTCTTTTGTTAAGTTCATTAATTATAGAGGTTTTTCCTGTTCCGGGACCTCCAGTAATGACAATTCGTTGTGTATTCAAACTTGGCAAGATTTTAGCTGTAAAAATCGTAATTAAAAAGGGAAATAAAAAATATACAAAATGTATATTTGCAAATCTTAAAAAAGCAATGCTATGAGTGATACTCCAAATGCAGAGGAATTTTACAAAAAATTAAAAGTACAATTAGAAGAGACCAATACATGGCCTTCTGAATATTTATATAAGTTTATTGTTTTGACGGAAGAAGTTAAAATTAGACAAATTGAAAACTTATTTGACAATACTGGAGCCGTTATAAACACTACAGAATCTAAAAATGGGAAATACACAAGTGTTTCCATAAATGTGGTGATGAAAGATCCAGATGCTGTTATTGACATGTATATAGAAGTAACAACCAATATTGAAGGTGTTATTTCGTTATAGATACGAGAAGTTTTTGTGTTTTTCAAAATTTAACAAAAGACCTTAGGCATTGTTATTTTTTTTGTATTTTGCACGAGTTAGAACACTTCAATAATTATTAATTCTACACACATTCAAATATTTTGATAGACGAATTAGAGTACAACACAGAGCGTGAGCATTTAATTATACCTGAATATGGCAGACATCTTCAAAAAATGATTAATTACGCTACTTCAAGAGAAACCAAAGAAGAACGCAATAAAGTGGCAAAAGCCATTATATCAGTAATGGGAAATTTGCAACCGCATTTGCGTGACGTTCCAGATTTTCAACATAAATTATGGGATCAGTTGTTTATCATGTCTGATTTTAAATTGGATGCAGATTCCCCATATGAAAAACCATCCAAAGAAGTTTTACAAGCTCGTCCTGAGCCTTTAAAATATCCTCAAAATCATCCGAAATACCGCTTTTATGGTAATAATATAAAAACCATGATTGATGTTGCAAATACTTGGGAAGAAGGAGAGTTAAAAGAAGCTTTGGTGTATACCATTGCTAATCACATGAAAAAGTGTTTCTTGAATTGGAATAAAGATACTGTTGAAGATGATGTGATTTTCAATCATTTATATGAGCTTTCCAACGGGAAAATCAATTTAAAAAACAAAGAAGAAGATCTTACAGATTCTTCTAGTTTAATGCGATCAAAAAAGCGTCAAAGCAGTAATAAGAAACCAAGTAACAAGAAGAATAATAGAGGACGTAAGCGTTATTAATCGTTAATATCCATTTCAGATTTAATGAAGACATTTAAAATTGAAGGAGGCCATCAACTCAAAGGAAGCATTCAGCCTCAAGGTGCAAAAAACGAAGCATTACAAATTTTGTGTGCTGTGCTACTTTCACCTGAAAAAATAACAATTAACAACATACCAGATATTATTGATGTGAACAAACTAATTTCTTTATTAGAGAAATTAGGAGTAACCGTTAATAAACTAGGAAAAGGTTCATATAGTTTTCAGGCTGATAATGTAAATCTGGCCTATTTAGAATCTGAAGAGTTTAGAAAAGATGGAAGCGGTTTACGTGGTTCAATTATGATTGTTGGTCCTTTATTAGCTCGTTTTGGTAAAGGTTATATTCCGAAGCCTGGAGGTGATAAAATAGGACGTAGACGACTTGATACGCATTTTGAAGGATTTATAAAACTTGGTGCAAAATTCCGTTATAATAGAGAAGATCATTTTTATGGAGTTGAAGCTGATAAACTTCATGGTACTTACATGCTGCTTGATGAAGCTTCAGTAACTGGAACTGCCAATATTGTGATGGCTGCTGTTTTGGCAGAAGGCACTACCACAATTTACAATGCAGCTTGCGAACCTTATTTGCAGCAGCTTTGTAAAATGCTTAATAGAATGGGAGCAAACATAAAAGGTGTTGGTTCTAACATGCTAATCATTGAAGGTGTTGATGCTTTAGGTGGCACTGAACATACGATGCTTCCAGATATGATTGAAATTGGTAGCTGGATTGGACTTGCTGCCATGACTAAGAGTGAACTTACTATTAAAAATGTAAGTTGGGACGATTTAGGACAAATTCCTGATGTGTTTAGAAAACTTGGTATTACAGTTGAGCGTCGTGGTGATGATATCTATATTCCTGAGCATAAAAACGGTTACGAAATACAAAACTACATTGATGGCTCCATCCTTACAGTTGCAGATGCACCTTGGCCAGGATTTACACCAGATTTACTAAGTATAGTTTTGGTCATTGCTACCCAAGCAAGAGGTAGTGTATTGGTGCACCAAAAGATGTTTGAAAGCCGCTTGTTTTTTGTGGACAAACTCATAGATATGGGAGCAAAAATTATTTTGTGTGATCCGCATAGAGCTACTGTAATTGGTCATGACTTTGAATCGAACCTGAAAGCAACCACTATGACTTCTCCTGATATTAGAGCAGGAATTTCGTTGTTAATTGCGGCATTATCTGCGCAAGGTACATCTACAATTCATAATATCGAACAAATTGATAGAGGTTACGAAAACATTGACGAGCGCTTACGTGCTATTGGTGCAAAGATTGAGAGGGTTTAAAAGTTAAAACATTCCTGAGCTGAAAATTTTAATTGTTAAACGTAGAAGTGCTATTCTTGTTTAAAATTATCTAGAGTTTTCTATTTCCTTGTTAATCATTTTAATCAATCCATTAGCCTTTCTGATATTAATCCCATATTGAGTTTTAAACCAACCCTGAATTTTCATTTTTTTATGCATAATGAGATTTCTAAATTCTTGGTTATTAATTAATCTACTATTATCTATAGGTTTAGCATACATATAGAAAGAGTATTCTTGCATTTCTTTCAAATAGAATTCACCAAATTTTTGATGGTCAAATTCGTATTCTGTTTTCATATAGTTTTCTACATAATGGTATTGTCCTTCATATAAATCGCTTATTTCAGATCTAAGAGAGTCGTTTGAAATTAAATTGATACCAGTAACTTTTAAGTTCTCATATGCAGCTTTGTTAGGCGCAAATACTCCTTGAGTAGGAATTTTTCCTAGGTGTATGTTTAATGAGTCGTGATATGATATTTTTCCATCTATAAAGTTAATTATAATATCAGAAGAATTTGAAACAATATTATAAACTCGCATATCAGATTGAAAGTCCTTAATGTCTGCCAATAAGTTATCTTTCAATTCAATCAGCGTTGCTATTTCTAAATTCTTTATTTTTCTATTCTCATTCCAATTATTTATTGAAAGTGCAATCAAAATTCCAATGACTACAAGGATAATTTCACCAATAGCGTAAATAAGATATTTACTGAATTTGTTTTCAGAGAGCAATTTTTGTCTAATTTTTCGAAAGAATTTTATCATTGGTATCTAGTTGGTAAATATGTATAACAATACAATACAGAT
>CAZRDG010000203.1:0-4873 GCA_964598775.1 uncultured Lacinutrix sp. | reverse complement strand
ATAGCTAAGATGGCTAAAAACCATCCAATTCCCGAACCAATTCCGTAAGTAGTTGCTAAACCTAATGAAGGAATTTCACGAGATTGCATGAACAATGAACCTCCTAAAATAGCACAGTTTACAGCAATTAATGGCAAGAAAATACCAAGTGAATTATACAGAGATGGTGAGAATTTCTCTACTACAATTTCCACCAATTGCACCATGGTTGCAATTGTTGCAATGAACATGATAAACGAAAGGAAACTTAAATCGTAGCTAGCATACTCTTCTCCTAACCATGATAACGCACCTTCTTGCAAGATATATTGGTCTAACAACCAGTTTAATGGTACTGTAATCGCTAGTACAAATATTACGGCCGCTCCAAGTCCAACTGCAGTTGATACTTTTTTAGATACAGCAAGGTATGAACACATTCCAAGGAAGGTGGCAAATACCATGTTATCTATAAATATTGATTTGAAAAATAATTCTATATGTTCCATAATATCTTATTCTAGTGGTCTTCAATTAATGCTGGATTTTTGCTACGCTGAACCCAAATAATAATTCCTACAACAATTAATGCCATTGGTGCTAATAACATAAATCCGTTATTTTCGTAACCAATACTATATAATCCTGTTTTTGCGATTGGATCTCCTAAAACTTTAAACCCTAATAGCGTTCCAGATCCAAGTAGTTCTCTAAAGAATCCTACGATGATTAGTATAACACCATAACCAAGTGCATTACCTATTCCGTCAAGGAATGATCTCCATGGTCCATTTCCTAAAGCAAAAGCTTCAAAACGTCCCATAATAATACAGTTAGTAATAATCAATCCAATAAAAGCTCCAAGCTCTTTACTTAATTGATAAGAGAATGCTTTTAAAACTTGATCTACTATAATTACTAAAGCAGCCACAACAGTAAGCTGTACAATAATTCTAATTTTTGAAGGAATGATATTTCTGATAAGTGAAATAACCACGTTACCAACTCCTAATACAAATATTACAGATACTGCCATTACTATTGATGCTTTTAACTGTGCAGTAATAGCCAGAGCTGAACAAATACCTAATACTTGAATAGTAATCGGGTTATCGTCTGCTAAAGGATCTAATATTAATTTGCTGTCTTTTTTAGATAAAAGTCCCATAAATTAATTGTTTTTTAAAGTTTTAAAATAAGGCACGTACAACTTCAAATCGTTTCTCAACATCGCAGCAACACCATCTCCTGTAATAGTTGCTCCTGCAATGGCATCAACCTCATTATCAGTTTTATCATTGTTAAGTGGATCTGCATTACTTTTTGAAATATTAATTCCAACAAAGTTTCCAGATTCGTCCAATAAATGCTCTCCTATGAAATCGTCCATAAAGAAACGCTCCTTAATGTTTGCTCCAAGTCCAGCAGTTTCTCCTTGATGATCAAAATAAGCACCTTGAACAACCATATTCTCATCCATAGCAACATAAGCCCAAACTGCATCCCAAAGACCTTTACCTCTAATAGGTGCTATATAAAATGTTTTACCATCTTTTTCACCAACAAACAGTGGCAAGCGTCTTTCTTTGCCTTCTTTAGCTGCAGATTGCTCTTTTTTTACATCAATTAAATAAGCTTCATTATTCTCTTTAACTTCTGTTCCGTTAGTGATTACTAATTGACGTGTTATATATTTTGTGAATTCTTCTCCTACTTTGGCATCTTCAACAAAAGCAACACTACTTTCGTCATTTTCATTGATTCCCATAGCGTACAAAATGTTTTGTTGCTTTTCAATACGCTTATTTTCGGTAATTTTTGGTTTTAATGAAGAAGCTACAAAAGCTAATAAAGAACCTACTACTATTACCATTCCAATGGCAAATAGTATTGTATATACATTTTTATCTGTTTTCTTTTCCATCGTTAAGCCGTTTTTGTTTTTAGACGTTTCAGTCTACGTTTAACATTACCTTGAACCACATAGTGATCAATGGTTGGTGCGAATACGTTCATTAATAATATAGCAAGCATAACACCTTCTGGGTAAGCTGGGTTAAATACGCGTATCATGATTGAAATAAAACCAGCTAAAAACCCATAAATCCATTTTCCTTTATTGGTTTGTGAAGCTGTAACAGGGTCTGTTGCCATGAACACTGTACCGAAAGCAAAACCACCTATTATTAAGTGATGCCACCAAGTAGTATTCATTAAGCTATAAAATTTACTGCTTTCTCCTATCCATCCTGAATCTACAACACCATTAAATATTAATCCCATAGCTAATCCTCCTAATGCCATAGATAGCATGATTCTCCAGCTTCCAATTTTTGCAAAGATTAGGAACAATCCTCCTAATAAAATAAGTAAAGCTGAGGTTTCACCAACAGAGCCTGGAATAATTCCGTAGAACATATCCATTACACTATAAGTAACTTCGTTATTTTGAGCTAAGCTTCCTAAAATAGTTTCTCCCGAAATAGCATCAGGAGTTCCAGCGCGTTCTACAGCACCATGAACCCAAACTTTATCACCAGACATCCACGTTGGATAAGCAAAGAATAAGAAGGCCCTTATGGTTAAAGCTGGATTGAGAATGTTCATTCCAGTTCCACCAAACACCTCTTTACCTATAACAACTCCAAAAGCAACTGCTACTGCAAGCATCCATAAAGGTATATCAACAGGCACAATAAGTGGCACAAGCATTCCAGTCACTAAGTAACCTTCCTCTACTTCATGTTTTTTAATAACTGCGAATAAGAATTCGATTGCTAAACCAACACCATACGAAACAACAACTAACGGTAAAACTTTCCAAAGTCCTATCACTAAATTATCCCAAGACCAAAAGATTGGATCTAAAAATCCGTTTGCCCTAGAAATATCTCCTAAAGCTAAATGATGCTGATAACCAGCGTTAAACATACCGAATATCAAACATGGAATCAAGGCCATGATAACCGTATTCATAGTACGTTTTAAATCGTCGGCTGCTTTTATATGAGTTCCTCCGTGAGTGGTCTCATTTGGCAAGTATAAAAACGTATGGATTGCGTTAAACGCAGGCGCCATTTTTGTTCCTTTATACTTTTCTTTTAAATTATGTAAGTTTTGTTTTAAGCCCATTATCCTATCTCTTTAAGCATTAAGTCTAAACCTTCTCTTATAATTTTTTGATGTGGTTGCTTAGACACACATACAAATTCTGTTAAAGCAAAATCTTCAGGAGCAACTTCGTACATTCCTAAAGCTTCCATTTCATCAAGATCTTTATACATACAAGCTTTTAAAATTTGCATTGGATAAATATCTAAAGGAAATACTTCTTCGTAGGTTCCTGTTGTAACAAAGGCACGATGTTCTCCGTTTGTATTTGTATTCAAGTCGTATTTTTTCTTAGGATTTAACCAAGAAAAGGTTAAAGCTCTTGAAGTCGATATTTTATTGAAAACTGGTTTGTTCCATCCAAAGAATTCATAATCATCACCTTCAGGGATTACAGTAATGACGTTACTATAATAATCAAGATAACCATCAGGCTTTATATGTTTTCCACTTAATACATTTCCAGAAATGATTCTAACATTAGCATCTTTTTCAATACCATGATCATAAATCATCGTTGCAACTTCACATCCTAGTTTTGTAGTAAAGTATCTTGGTTTTTGAACTGATGAACCGACTAAAGCCACTACACGTTCTGCATTAAATTTCCCAGTAAGCAACAATTCTCCAATAATAACAAGATCTTGAGCATTAACTGTCCACACAATCTCACCTTTATTAATAGGATCAACCTTGTTAATTAATGTTCCAACATTTCCTGATGGATGTGGTCCAGAAACTTTGTGAATAGTTACTCCTGTTAAATTAGCAAGAGGAGAATTAGCATTCTTGCCAACAGAAATATGAACTTTTCCTTCTGTTAATTTTCCTAAAGCTGAAACCGCAGCTTGCAGCTCCTTTTCTTTACCTTGAAGTGTAAAATCTAAATCAGCGCTTAATGGTGCCGATGCATAACCAGAAACAAAAATTGCCTTTGGCGATTTACTAGGATTTGCAATCACATCATACGGACGTTGTTTTACAAATGGCCAACAACCAGCAGTTAACAATTTTGATTTTACCTCATCCGCAGATGCTTTTTCAACATTTAAAGAACCAAAATCTTGATAAGATTGTTCTTTCTCTGCTTGAATTTTAATAGATAAAATTCTTCTTTTTTCACCACGTATAATTTCAATTACTTCACCAGAAACTGGAGAAGCAAATTTTATTGCTTCATTAGATTTGTCATAAAAAATGGTTTCACCAGCTTTTACTTTTGAACCTTCTTTAGCAACAAGTTTCGGGATAACACTGTGGAAGTCTTCTGGTCTAATGGTGAAAAAGTTGCTTATAATGGCAGCTTCTTTAGCCTTTTCGGCTTCACCTTTAAGATTAATGTCTAGACCTTTTTTGATTCGAATGTCGTTTGACATATTTAATTTTTTGAGTTTAGTTGTCTAAAAATCCGTGCAAATTTACGAATTTAAAATGCAGTTTTCATAATAAATAGACCAAAATTTAGCAAACGTTTTTACATCGATAATCAGACTATAAAATTGTATATCTTTGGTATTAGCTACAACTAAACGCATGATTAAACTCTTTCGTAAAATTCGACTTCAAATGCTTAATGAAAACAAAACATCTAAATACCTTAAATATGCGTTAGGCGAAATTATTCTTGTTGTTATTGGAATTTTAATTGCTTTACAAATTAATAATTGGAATGAAAATCGCAAAGAGTCAAATGAAGAAATTAAAATCCTTAAAGCCTCAGAAGCTGATTTTGAAGATTCAAAAAATAGAATTGAAGAAACCATATCATCGCAACAAAAGGTAT
>CAZRDG010000202.1:0-4894 GCA_964598775.1 uncultured Lacinutrix sp. | reverse complement strand
ATCGATATTTTAATAAAATTAGGCATAAAAAAAATGCCCAGATTAGGCATTTCTTTTACTTAACATGAACTTATTTAAGCATCAATATTTGCATAAATAGCATTTTTCTCAATGAATTCTCTACGAGGTGGTACATCATCTCCCATTAACATAGAGAAAATACGATCTGCTTCAGTACCATTATCAATTTGTACCAAACGCATGGTTCTAAATTCAGGATTCATAGTTGTGTCCCAAAGTTGCTCAGCATTCATCTCACCAAGACCCTTATATCTCTGAATTTTAGATCCATCACCAAATTCTTCAATAATTTCATCACGTTCTTTATCAGACCATGCATACTTGCTTTTTGCTCCTCTTTTCACTAAATATAATGGTGGTGTCGCAATGTATATATGTCCATTTTCAATCAACTCTTTCATATATCTAAAGAAGAAGGTCAAAATTAAAGTTGCAATGTGAGAACCATCAATATCAGCATCACACATAATCACCACTTTGTGATATCTTAATTTTGATAAATTCAATGCTTTACTATCTTCTTCTGTACCAATAGTGACACCAAGTGCTGTAAAGATATTTTTGATTTCTTCATTCTCAAATACTTTATGTGTCATGGCTTTTTCTACATTCAAAATCTTACCTCTCAATGGTAAAATAGCTTGAAATGCTCTATCACGACCTTGTTTTGCTGTTCCACCTGCAGAATCTCCCTCAACAAGAAATACTTCACATTTTGCAGGATCTTGTTCTGAGCAATCACTTAATTTTCCTGGCAAACCACCAATACTCATAACTGTTTTACGCTGAACCATTTCACGAGCCTTTTGTGCAGCGTGACGCGCTTGAGCTGCAAGAATAACTTTCTGCACAATTATTTTTGCATCGTCTGGATGTTCTTCCAGATAATCAGTTAACATTTCAGAAACTGCTTGACTCACCGAAGCAGAAACTTCTCTGTTTCCTAATTTAGTTTTGGTCTGTCCTTCAAATTGAGGTTCCTGAACTTTTACAGAAATAATCGCAGTTAATCCTTCACGAAAATCGTCACCAGCAATATCAAACTTAAGCTTATCTAACATGCCTGATTCATCGGCATATTTTTTAAGTGTATGCGTTAAACCACGACGAAATCCAGATAAATGCGTTCCTCCTTCATGTGTGTTGATGTTATTTACATAGGAATGTAAATTTTCAGCATACGATGTATTATAAACCATAGCAACCTCAACAGGCACACCATTTTTCTCACCTTCAAAAGCAATAACTTCTTTCATTAAAGGCTCTCTATTACCATCTAAGAATTTTATAAATTCTTTCAACCCTTCTTCTGAATGGAACGTTTCTCCTTCAAATTCGCCATCTTTTTTCTTGTTGCGTCTATCTACTAAATGAATGGTTATTCCCTTATTCAAATAGGCTAGTTCTCTTAAACGACTTGCAAGCGTATCATAGCTATATTCTAGGGTTTGTGTAAATATTGTCGAATCAGGTTTAAAAGTAACGGTTGTCCCTCTCTTATCTGTTTCTCCAACTTGCTTAACTGGATATAATGCTTTACCTCTTTCGTATTCCTGCTCGTAAATTTTACCTTCTCTAAAAACCGTTGCTTTTAAATGCTCAGATAAAGCGTTAACACAACTCACACCAACACCATGCAAACCACCAGAAACCTTATAAGAATCTTTATCGAACTTACCTCCTGCTCCAATTTTGGTCATTACAACCTCAAGGGCAGAAACACCTTCTTTTTTATGAATGTCAACTGGTATACCACGACCATCATCTTCAGTTGTGATGGAGTTATCTTCATTAATAATTACGGTAATATTATTACAGTGCCCAGCTAATGCTTCATCAATAGAGTTATCTACAACTTCATAAACTAGATGATGCAAACCTCTAGTGCCAACATCTCCAATATACATTGATGGACGCATACGAACGTGCTCCATACCTTCTAGTGCCTGAATACTATCTGCCGAATAATTATGCTTGTTAAACTCTTCTTTTTCTTGACTCATATTATTATTAATCTATAAGTTAAATTTTCGTTTTATTTCATAAAAAAAATGATACATTATTGTATCATTCCTAATACATACAAATATACGATTAAATAAACTCTTTTTTAAGGTTTTTATTGCATTTATCACATAATTATCAACATTTGTTAATTACACAAAAGCGTCTTAAATCGCTTAAAAAGCGCCTTAGATTGGATTTTAATGAATTTTTATTTGAATTCAAAATGAAAATATAATCATCGTGGCTTAGAAACGATTTTTATGATTTAGTTCATCTATTTTTGTTGAAAATATACAGCAGTTTTTAGATTCTTTAAAGCAAGGTTATTCCTGAACCTTTTTCTTCGGGATAAACAATTTTTCCGAACTGTAAAGCTACACCTTTTGCAGTATCATTTTTTAGAAGCATAGCACCATCTGCATCCAAATAATCTAAAAGAGGTGCAATTTGGGCTAGGTTAGAGATGCCAACAGTAGATTCTGCCATACAACCAGCCATGACCTTTAAATTGAGCTCTCTTGCCTTCTCAATCATTTTTGATGCAGGAGTTAAGCCACCACATTTCATGAGTTTTATATTAATTCCATGAAAACCTTCAGCGCATTTCTCAACATCTTCAAATCGCTGGCAACTTTCATCAGCTATTAAAGGCAAAACACATTCAGACTTCAAACGCTTCATACCATCCCAATCTTCAGGATGAAGAGGTTGCTCTATAAATTCTACACCAAGTTCTTTGAGTTGAATGGCATTTTGGAAGGTTTCTTCAACCGTCCAAGCACAATTAGCATCGATTCTTAAAATAGCATCTGTGATATTTCGTAGTTCTGACACTATTTCTACATCGTGCTCTGTACCAAGTTTAATTTTATAAATTGGCCAAGGTGTGTCTAATATTTTTTGTTTCATGACTTCAATAGTGTCAATACCAATTGTATAATCACTTAATGGCGAATGATGATTTTCACTACAAAAATAGCTTCGAGTGGTTTTTTTTTGTGATTTTGCAAAATAATCCCAATACGCACAATTAATAGCACAAAGCGTAAAATAATCGTCTTTTAGAATTGGCTCTAGAAGATTCCATAAGTGGTCTGGATGCATTCCATAGGCATTTTCAACAATGCTTTTAGATTTTAAAACAGATTGTTCTATTTTGTCTTGAGTGATATTATAATAAGGATAAGGAATGGCTTCACCATAACCTGAATTAATTCCATCTGAAATTGAAACTACAACCGAATCTTGAAACGTTCTTGTAGATCTGGAGATGGTGAATGGATATCTTAGAATTAGCTGATAAGGTAATGCCGTAAGCGTTAATTTCATTAATCTTATGATTGTGAAGTATTAAACAATAAGTTATAATTGTTTTACTTTTTTAGTCAATAATTTTGCAAAACTTTTATTAGATCTGTAGTTGCTTTTTTAACATCTTCCATCAATCCTATGTGAAAAATATGTCCTCTAGTGACATTCTTAACATAAAAATCAATTTTAGGGTATGTCATTATATTTTCAACAATTGTAATTGCCTCTTCTTCGCTTAAAACGGTCTCAGGCGCTGGGAGGTTAGGCATACTTTCTGGAGCTAAAACAGCTACATGAAATTTTAACGGAATTAATTCAACCATAATTCGCCTAAGTTCTTCCATTCTTTGGTCAAATATATCATTCCACGAATAAGGCAAGCTTGTATAATGCCCTCTAATATGATCTGCAATTACTGGGTCTGTAATAATATTAAAGTTACCTGTATTAATAAGGTCGTTATAAGTGTTAGCATTGTATTGAGGCAACCACAGTCGACCAATATATTGTGCTGCTTCTATAACTTCTACGGCAGAGATTTGATGCCGATTACCTATTCGTATCATAGAGTCTAGAGCAGTTCCATATTCAAATCTAATCTTTGATTGCATAATTTGATTAGAAATCATTATTGTATCTGAAACCAAGTCTTCAATGAGCCTATTAATGTAATTATGTTCCATTTTTTTGCTCAATCGTCCTTGATTCCATGTGTTAATTTGTAAAGCTATAAGAATACCAATTACCACAAGAATAATTTCACCAATGGCGTATTTAAAATATTTGGAGGTTTTATTTTCCATAAGAAGTGATTTACGAATATGACGGAAGAATTTGATCATTATCTATTTCTCTAATAAGCCATGTGTTATTATTAATATATTTTGCAATTCTTTATATTGTTGT
This sequence comes from uncultured Lacinutrix sp., assembly GCA_964598775.1. Lineage (GTDB taxonomy): Bacteria > Bacteroidota > Bacteroidia > Flavobacteriales > Flavobacteriaceae > CAJQLB01. The sequence goes on along the minus strand of CAZRDG010000202.1, from coordinate 649 downwards.
AAAAGATCCTGATTATATACCATTCTAGAATTAATTAGGTTTTCAAATTCTTGGTCTTCTAACATTTTCCAATTATCCCCTTTATAAACTTTAGATCTTTCGATTTATCTGTTTTGACCAAAAAAATAATCATTCCATTTCTCATGTTGTATCTTTTATTCAAATAAGGAATAAATAAATCGATATTATCTTGATTTGCAATTCGTTCGCGCTCCTTGACGGATTCATACATTGTGCTAAATTCATAAATTACTTGTCTTAAAGAATCTGATGCAATTAACGCTAAGTCACCATTTTCTCTGCCCTCAATAAGTGTATTCATATTTAAATTCAAATGAAAATCAAACATATTGACACTTACTAAACTATCTATTTTTCCATCAATATTTGTCTTGTTATCATCGCCTATAATGAATATTAATTTTTGTGAGATACTATCTCTCCATTGAAGTACCTTTAAACTATACTCCACTCTTGATATGTTTCCGTCAAGCTGTGTTTTCATCTTAACCTTAAAACTCTCAGCACGATTATTTTCGATGTGTTTGTTATTCCAATTATTAACTTGTAACGCTAATAATATACCTATCATAACCAGGATGATTTCACCAATGGCGTATTTAAAGTATTTACCTGTTTTGTTTTCCAT
>CAZRDG010000201.1:0-4922 GCA_964598775.1 uncultured Lacinutrix sp. | reverse complement strand
ATACTCTCGTTAAGGAACACTGTATTGTTTCCTGGTGTTGTGATACCAATTACAGCCGGAAGAGATAAATCCATAAAACTTATTGATGATGCCAATAAGGGGTCAAAAGTGATTGGTGTGGTTTCACAAAAAGACGAAACTATTGAAGATCCAACAGCAAAAGATATTTTTGAAACTGGAACGGTTGCAAGAATTCTTAAAGTACTTAAAATGCCAGATGGTAATACAACGGTTATCATCCAAGGAAAAAAACGTTTTAAAGTTGCTGAAGTAATTACTGAAGAACCTTACATGAATGCGACAGTTCGTGAGGTTCCAGAAAGTGCTCCAATAAATAACAATCAAGAATTTTCTGCAATTATTGATTCCATTAAGGAATTGGCGCTTCAAATCATAAAACAAAGCCCAAATATTCCGAGTGAAGCTTCGTTTGCCATAAATAACATAGAAAGCAACTCGTTTTTAGTCAATTTTGTGTCTTCTAACATGAATATTAGTGTTAAGGATAAGCAAAAGCTACTTGAAACTAGCGATTTAAAAAAGCGAGCTTTAGAAACGTTGAAGTTCATGAATATTGAGTTTCAGAAACTGGAACTTAAAAACGATATACAATCCAAGGTTCAAAGTGATATGAGCCAGCAGCAAAGAGAGTATTTTTTGCATCAACAAATGAAAACGATTCAAGAGGAACTTGGTGGCGTGAGTTATGAAGAGGAAGTTGATGAAATGAAGGTTCGAGCTAAGTCAAAAAAGTGGGATGACAAAATAAAAACACATTTTGAAAAAGAATTAGCAAAAATGCAACGCATGAATTCTCAAGTGGCAGAATATTCTATTCAAAGAAATTATTTAGACCTTTTTCTGGATTTACCTTGGAATGAATTTAGTAAAGATAAATTTGATTTAAAACGAGCAAAACGAATACTAGATCGAGATCATTATGGTTTGGATGACGTGAAACGAAGAATTATTGAGTATTTAGCAGTACTTAAATTGAGGAATGATATGAAATCGCCAATCCTTTGTTTATATGGTCCTCCAGGAGTTGGTAAAACGTCCTTAGGAAAATCTATTGCTGAAGCCTTAGGTAGAGAATATGTGAGAATGTCCTTGGGTGGTCTACGTGATGAAGCAGAAATACGAGGTCATAGAAAAACATATATTGGTGCTATGCCAGGACGTATTTTGCAAAGTTTGAAAAAAGCAGGAACGTCGAACCCAGTTTTTGTTTTAGATGAAATTGATAAATTATCTAACTCGCATCAAGGTGATCCTTCATCAGCAATGCTAGAAGTATTGGACCCAGAACAAAATTCTGAGTTTTATGATAACTTCCTTGAAATGGGATTTGATTTATCTAAAGTGATGTTTATTGCAACTTCTAATAATCTTTCAACCATTCAACCAGCACTTAGAGATAGAATGGAAATTATTAACGTTACTGGATACACCATAGAAGAAAAGGTGGAGATTGGAAAGCGTCATTTGTTACCTAAGCAATTAAAAGAGCACGGTCTAAATGCTGATCATCTAAAAATAGCAAAACCACAATTAGAAAAAATAGTTGAAGGTTACACGCGAGAATCTGGAGTTAGAGGATTAGAAAAGCAAATTGCCAAAATGGTACGTCATGCCGCGAAAAACATCGCTATGGAAGAGGACTACAACATTAAAGTCACGAATGAAGATATCATTGAAGTACTTGGTGGTCCAAAACTAGAGCGCGATAAATACGAAAACAATGATGTCGCTGGTGTGGTAACAGGCTTGGCTTGGACAAGTGTTGGAGGTGATATTTTATTTATTGAATCCATTTTGTCCAAAGGTAAAGGCGCTTTAAACATTACTGGAAACTTAGGAAATGTCATGAAAGAATCTGCGACAATTGCTATGGAATACATTAAAGCAAATGCAGATAATTTTGGTATTGAAAGTGATATTTTTGATAAATACAATGTCCATATTCATGTTCCTGAAGGTGCGACGCCAAAAGATGGTCCAAGTGCTGGAGTTACCATGTTAACTTCATTAGTTTCCTTGTTTACCCAGCGTAAAGTAAAAAAGAGTTTGGCAATGACAGGAGAAATAACCTTGCGAGGTAAAGTACTTCCTGTAGGAGGCATCAAGGAAAAAATACTAGCTGCGAAACGAGCTCGTATCAAGGAAATCATTTTAAGTTCTGATAACGAACGTGATATTAAGGAAATAAAAGAAGAATATTTGAAAGGATTAACGTTTCATTATGTAACAGATATGAGCGAGGTTATCGATATTGCTATTACCAAGCAAAAGGTTAAAAACGCCAAAAAATTATAATTAGAACCTCGAGAAATCGAGGTTTTTTTGTGCATTTAAAAATAAAAAAATCAAGTAATCGTTTTAAGATAGATTTAGTTACTTTGCAACTTTGTAAAAATGAGCGACAATAAAGCAAGGATATATTGAATTTGACTTTGAATAAGTTGAAAATTTTCGAATGAAAAGAACGATTACTACTTTAATGGTTTTGGTATGTTTTAATTTTGCCTTTCCACAACTTGGAGGTGAGGCAACATATCAGTTTCTTAACTTAGTTTCGTCTCCACGTCAAGCTGCTTTAGGTGGCAAAGTTCTTACTAACGTTGATTATGATGTAACCCAAGGTTTATACAATCCTGCAACAATAAATGTTGAAATGGACAATCAACTTGCGTTAAATTATTCAAGCTATTTAGGTGGTATTGGTTATGGTACTGGAGCATATGCTTATACTTGGGACAGGCGAACACAAACCCTTCATGTTGGTATTACATATATTAATTATGGTGATTTTGATGGCTATGACGAAAATGGTGTTCCAACAGGATCGTTTACTGGAAATGAAGCAGCCTTATCTGTAGGTTATGCAAAACAATTAGGTTATTCAGATTTTTATTTAGGAGGTAATATTAAATTTATTACGTCAAAACTGGAGCAATATAATTCACTAGGAATTGCTGCAGATATCGGATTACTTTATATTAATGAAAAGTTAGATTTTAATGCTGCTTTAGTAGTTAGGAATGCAGGAACACAAATAACAACGTACGCTGGACTAAATGAGAAATTGCCTCTTGAAGTTGATTTTGGAATGTCTCAAACTTTAGAACACATGCCATTGCGTTGGCATCTAACGTTTGAAAATCTTCAAAAATGGCCCATTGCAAGCCCAAATCCAGCAAATGTTACAACTGACTTAGAAGGAAATCAAACATCTGAAAAGATTGGGTTTTTAGGTCAAATATTTAGACGGACAATAATAGGAGCAGAGCTATTCCCTGATAGAGGTTTTAATATAAGATTAGGTTATAATTTTAGAAGGGCAGCAGAGTTACGTATATTAGAGCAGCGAGATTTTTCTGGATTATCATTCGGAATCGGAATTAAACTCAACAAAATGCGATTTAGTTACACACATGCTCGTTATTCTAGTGCTTCAAACGCTAGTTTTTTCGGATTACAAATAGATTTAAGATAGTGCAAAAGATTACGATAGCGATAGACGGTTATTCATCAACAGGAAAAAGTACAATAGCAAAACAGATTGCTAAAGAACTTGGATATATTTATGTCGATTCAGGAGCTATGTATCGAGCAGTCACTTATTATGCAATTCAAAAGGGATTTTTTACAGACCATAATTTTGATAAGGTAAATTTCATTAAATCTCTTGATAACATTAACCTAAGTTTTGTATTTAATTCTAAAAAGGGATTTTCAGAAATATATCTCAACGACGTTAATATTGAAAAAGAAATAAGAACCATGGAGGTTTCAGGAAAGGTGAGCATAGTTTCTGAAATTCCGGAAGTGCGCCGTAAGTTGGTCTATCAACAGCAATTGATGAGAACACAAGGTGGTATAGTAATGGATGGTCGTGATATTGGTACTGTTGTATTTCCTGATGCTGAACTCAAACTATTCATGACGGCTTCACCAGAAGTTAGAGCGCAACGTCGTTTTGATGAGCTTACCAAAAGAGGTGATAAAGTTTCATTTGCTGAAGTGCTTAAAAATGTTCAAGATCGAGATTATATTGATTCAAACAGGGAAGATTCGCCATTAGTTAAAGCCGATGATGCGATTGAAATTGACAACTCGAAACTTACTTTAACCGAGCAATACCAAAAAATAATGCATTTGGTAAATATGACTTTGGAAAGTTACGAATAAGCAATCTTCCATTATTCGATAAAAATTCACGTTCAAAGGAAATAAAATTAGGCAATTACATCAATAATATGTATTTTTGCACTCCTTTTAGCGAATTGTCAGAAAATTAAAAGGAATAAAAAAACAATCAATAACACTTCTGTGTGTAAAACGCTTAATTTTTCTGATGCATACAGAATACAAATTTTAATCAGCAATGGCTGAAAACAAAGAAAAAGTAGCAGAAGCTCAAGTTGAAGAAACTGTTGAAGCTACAAAAACCGAAGCTCCAGTAGTCTCTGAAGCTCAAGCAAATCCAGACAAATTTTTAAAAGATTTTAATTGGCACAATTACGAAGAAGGAATTGATCCTGTTGATGAAGATCAGTTAGAAGAATTTGAAAAATTAGTATCAGAAAATTTTGTTGACACTTTAGATGATGAAGTTGTAACAGGAGAAGTAATTCACATTAGTGATCGTGATGCTATTATTGACATTAATGCAAAATCTGAAGGTGTTATTTCATTAAACGAATTTCGCTACAATCCTAACTTAAAAGTTGGTGATAAGGTTGAAGTTTTAATTGATGTACGTGAAGATGCAACTGGTCAACTAGTATTATCACACAGAAAAGCTAGAGTAATCAAAGCTTGGGATCGTGTTAATGCTGCACATGATACTGGTGAAATCGTAAATGGTTTTGTTAAGTGTAGAACTAAAGGTGGTATGATTGTAGATGTTTTTGGAATTG
>CAZRDG010000200.1:0-4927 GCA_964598775.1 uncultured Lacinutrix sp. | reverse complement strand
GTCAAATGGATGAGTATAAAAAGTTAGTTAGCGAGGCTTTAAGTTTAGAGCCAAATAATATTGACTTATTATTTAATTTAGGCGTTGTCGCTGCTGAAGCAAACAATGTAGAAGAGGCTAAGATCTACTACGACAAAGCTATTAAAATTGATCCAACTTACACAAGAGCATACATGAATATGGCTGCATTAATTCTAGATCAAGAACAAGGAATTATAGATATCATGAATGGTCTTGGTACTTCAGCTGCAGATAATAAGAAATATGACGAATTAAAAGAAAAACGTACACAATTGTACAAAGATGCGATTCCTTATTTAGCATCAGCATTTGAATATGATCCTAAAAATATTTCGGCAGCTAGAACTTTAATGAATATTTATAGCCAAATAGATGATCAACCAAATTTCAAATTAATGAAAGCAAAGGTTGAAGAATTAGAAAATAACTAATAATTACTTTCGTAATACTAAAAAAAGCCACTTTATAGTGGCTTTTTTTATTGTTTAATACTAATACTAAACTTAGATTATCTTTTTAATAACTCTCAATTTATGAGTATGACTATTTTTTTCTGTGTTATAAATACCAGAATGATCTAGCCTATCAATTCTTACCTTGCCATGTGCATGGATAATATAATTATCTTCCATAATGATGCCAACATGAACAATATTTCCTTCAGCGTTATCAAAAAACGCCAAATCTCCAGGTTCACTTTCTTCAATAAAACTTAAAGCTTCCCCTTGAGTAGCTTGTAACGATGCGTCTCTAAGTAATTTATGACCATTTAGCTTATAGACCATTTGTGTAAATCCAGAACAGTCAATGCCAAAAGGAGTTTTACCGCCCCAAAGATATGGAGCGTTTAAATACAAGAACGCAGTTTTTATAAGTTCTGATTTTGGGCTTATGACTGAAGTTGTATTGCCGTCATGTGAATGGTTTAATAACGATAAGCCATTTAATGACGAACCAATCGGAATAGGATAAAGTTGCTTGGAATTGTCTTCAACAAATTCAACTAAGTCAGTAGATAAAATAGGTTTCGATTTCGCAATGTCGTCATACTCTTCTTTAGTAATAAAAACAAATTGTTTATTATCAATCCAACCTTCATAACTATCAAAAGCTAAACGTATTTTGCTCCATTTTTTTCTATGTTCAACGACCTTAAATACTTCACCATATAAAACTTGAGAAACAAGTTCACTTTTGTCTGAAGCTTCAAAGCGCAAGGAAACAATACTTAATTGGCAAATTCCGTATTGCATAAGAATTAATTACGTTCTACTACAATTGCTGAAGCACCACCACCACCATTGCAAATTGCTGCTGCACCAATTTTTGCATTATTCTGCTCTAACACACTTAGCAATGTAATAATTATTCTAGCTCCAGAACAACCTAATGGATGGCCAAGAGAAACTGCACCACCATTTATGTTAACTTTACTGTCATCTAGTCCTAGAATTTTCATATTAGCTAAGCCAACTACTGAAAAAGCTTCATTAAATTCAAAATAATCTACTTCATGTATCGATATATTTGCTTTAGCTAAAGCCTTTGGTAATGCCTTGGCTGGAGCCGTAGTAAACCATTTTGGCTCTTGAGCGGCGTCAGCATAACTTTTTATTGTTGCAATAGGTTTTAAACCTAATTCGTTTGCTTTTTCTTTACTCATCAATACCATTGCAGCGGCACCATCATTAATGGTTGAAGCATTAGCTGCAGTTACAGTTCCATCTTTAGTAAAAGCCGGACGTAAGGTTGGTATTTTATCCATTCTAACATTTGAGTATTCTTCGTCCTTGCGCACTACAATAGGTTCTCCACGACGCTGTGGCACTTCAACTGGAACAACTTCATTATCAAATTTCCCTGAATTCCAGGCAGCTTCTGAACGTTGGTAAGATTGTATAGCAAAAGCGTCTTGGTCTTCTCTGCTAAACTTATATTCGGTTGCACAAGCATCAGCACAAACTCCCATTGCATTTCCGTCATAAACATCTACCAATCCATCTCTTTGCATCCCATCAACTAAAGTAGCAGGTCCGAATTTTGTACCAGTTCGCGCATGAATATAATGTGGAATTAAGCTCATGTTTTCCATTCCACCAGCAACAATAATATGAGCATCTCCTAAAGCAATAGCTTGAGCAGCCTGCATAACAGTTTTCATTCCAGAAGCACATACTTTATTTATTGTTGTGCAAGGGACGTTGTCTGGTATACCAGCGTAAATGGCTGCTTGTCTTGCAGGTGCTTGACCAGTTCCAGCTTGAACAACATTTCCCATAAGCACTTCATCTACCAAATGTGCATCAAGATTTATTTTTTCTAAAGCTCCTTTAATTGCAATGGCTCCTAATTTTGGTGCTGGTACTGTTGATAATGCTCCCAAAAAACTTCCGATTGGAGTTCTTGCCATTGAAACTATTACGACTTCCTTATTCATTTACAATGAGTTTATAAATTAATGCTGCAAAATTAATCAAAATTTAGAAGAAAATAGAACGATTGGTCTATTATCCTTATCAAGATTTAGCTCACTTATTTTTATTACTTTTGAATTGATTCAAGCAACCTTGTAAAGCGACACATTAAATGTTTATATGAAAAACTTTATTAATAAATTATACAGAAACCACTCATTACTTTATAAGGCACTGCTTTTTATTTCCACGACGTTTCTAATTGTATACTTATTCCCAAAGAGTGGAAAATTTAAATATAGTTTTGAAAAAGGAAAACCTTGGCAATCTGAAAACTATTATGCGCCATTTGATTTTGCAATAAAAAAAACAGATGAAGAAATTGAAGCTGAGCGAAAGACGGTAAATGATAATTCTCAAATTTATTTTGATGTTGATATAAATTTAATATCAAAACTGAATGAAGACTTTGAAAATGAGTTTATTCAAGAATTTCCTGATTCGGTGCCTATTGCAAATAGAGGAACAATAAAAAATCATGGCAATAGTATATTAAATGCTTTGTATGAAAGAGGCGTTTTAGATAAAGACCATGGCTATGATAAAAGCAGAGATGTAATTCTTTTAAATGATAGAACCCAGATTAAAACGGTAAAGTATGGAAGTTTAATTCCATTAAATGAGATCACAATTTTTCTTGATAGTCAAATTTCTGAAGGTGATTTTTCAAATTATCGTGACAAATTTCTATCTATATTTTATGATATTATAAAACCTAATGTCATCTTAAATGCAACAATTACAGACAATACGTTAACTGAGGAATTAAATAAAATTTCTACTGTAAGAGGCAGTATAGAGCAAGGAACGATTATTATATCTAAAGGCGAAGTTGTTGAAGGCGATAAATTTCTAATTCTAAAATCGCTTGAATCTGAATACCAATCTAAAGTTTGGAGTGAGGCTAATTACAATTGGATCTTAGCAGCTTATACCTTACTTGTTGCCTTGGCATTGTTGATGTTGTTGCTTTTCCTTAGAAAATACAGACTCGATGTTTTTCATAACAACACTAAGGTAACCTTTATATTTTTCAATATATTTTTAATGGTATTGTTAACCACATTGGTCGTAAATTATAATTCTGGATTTATTTACATTGTTCCAATTTGTATTTTACCATTAGTTTTAAAAGCTTTTTTTGATGCTAGACTTGGTTTATTTGCTCATGTAATTACAGTATTGCTCCTTGGTTTTGTGGTAGCTAATAATTATGAATATATGTTTTTGCAAATTATCGCAGGAATTGTAACCATATTAACAGTTTCAGAACTATATAAACGAGCAAATCTATTCATTTCAGTTGGGCAAATTACGCTCATTTACATCATTGCCTATTTTGCTTTTTTTGTTATTCATGAAGGAAGTATAGACAATTTAAAATGGGAAACCTTTGTAATGTTTATTCTTTGTGGTCTTGCGACATTGTTTGTTCAGCCATTAATATATGCTTATGAAAAAATATTCGGTTTAGTTTCTGATGTTTCATTGCTGGAATTGTCTGATACCAACACCAAATTATTAAAAGAACTATCAAACAAAGCACCAGGAACGTTTCATCATTCCTTAAATGTTGCAAATCTAGCCGAAGCGTCTGCCAATGAAATTGGTGCAAATGCCATGTTAGTTAGAGTTGGAGCTTTGTACCACGACATTGGTAAGATGAATAATCCTACCTATTTTACAGAAAATCAATCTACAGGAATCAATCCTCATGATGAACTTTCGTACAAGGAAAGTGCCTCAATTATAATTAATCATGTTCTTGAAGGTATTGAAATTGCGAAAAAGTATAATTTACCAGATCGTGTAATTGATTTTATAAGAACGCATCATGGAACAAGTTTAGTCTATTATTTTTATAAAAAAGAGAAAGAGCTACATGACGATACTGTAAATATTGAAGATTTTACGTATCCTGGTCCAAGACCATTTAGTAAAGAAACTGCTATTTTAATGATGTGTGATAGTGTTGAAGCAGCCTCAAAGAGTTTAAAGGAACCAACATCTACTAAAATAGATGCCTTTGTAGAAAACATTATAAATAAGCAAATGGAAAATGAGCAATTTTTAAATTCTAATATTACATTTAAAGAAATTCAATCTATAAAAAAAGTATTGAAGTTTAAGTTGGCAAATATCTATCATTTGCGCATTGAATATCCCGAGTAATTAAATCGATAAAAAATTAAAAAAATTGCTTGCGTTCTTTAAGATGATAACCTACATTTGCAACCGCATTATGAGACCATAATGTTAAGTTCTTAAATTTACTAAGAAATAGGAGAGGTGCCAGAGTGGTAATGGAGCAGATTGCTAATCTGTCAACGCGTAAGTGTTGCCTGGGTTCGAATCCCAGTCTCTCCGCTTTTTAAATTTTTCGGGGTGTAGCGTAGCCCGGTTATCGCGCCGCGTTTGGGACGCGGAGGTCG
>CAZRDG010000199.1:0-4964 GCA_964598775.1 uncultured Lacinutrix sp. | reverse complement strand
CAAGAGACCCTAGAATGGTTGAGCGTAAGAAATTCGGACAGAAGAAAGCGCGTAAGAAATTCCAGTTCTCTAAACGTTAATACAAAACAAAATTTAACCCAGTTATTGTTGTCCAAGACCTTTTGGTCAGGATTTAGTTTAGCATCTAAATGGTTAAGGCGAATTTAAAAATGACCACTTAATCATTGCTAATTCAACAGAACGTAAACTATTACAAAATGGCAAAAGTAGAAGTAAAAGACTTACTAGATGGTGGTGTTCACTTTGGACATCTTACCAGAAAATGGGATCCAAACATGGCTCCTTACATTTATATGGAGCGTAATGGAATTCACATTATCAATCTGTATAAAACAGCTGCAAAATTAGATGAAGCTTCTCAAGCTTTAGCAAAAATAGCAGCATCAGGTAGAAAAATATTATTCGTAGCTACCAAAAAACAAGCAAAAGATATTGTTTCTGAAAAAGCAGGAAACGTAAACATGCCTTACATCACTGAAAGATGGCCAGGTGGAATGTTAACCAACTTTGTAACTATTAGAAAAGCTGTTAAGAAAATGGCTTCTATTGATAGAATGAAAAAAGATGGTACATTCATGACTCTATCAAAGAAAGAACGTTTACAAGTAGATCGTTTAAGAGCAAAACTAGAAAAGAATTTAGGTTCTATTTCAGACATGACTCGTCTTCCAGGAGCTTTATTTGTTGTTGACATTAAGCGCGAGCATATCGCAATTAAAGAAGCGCAAAAATTAAACATTCCAATCTTTGCAATGGTTGACACCAACTCTGATCCACGTCAAGTTGATTATGTTATTCCAGCAAATGATGATGCTTCAAAATCAATTGATAAAATTTTATCACATGTAACTGATGCAATTGCAGGTGGTTTAGCCGAAAGAAAAGCTGAAAAAACTTCAAAAACTGAAGGTTCTGACGCTCCAAAAGCAAAGGCTAAAAAAGCAAAAGCTGCAGTTCAAGAAGAGGAAGAATAAACTCAAAATAAATTAAAACTTTATAAGTCGTTTGGTTCTTTTCACAAAAAATTAAACGACTTTTATATTAAATAAATCATGGAAAACACAGTAAAAATTAGTGCTGCAGATGTAAAAAAACTTAGAGAAACTACAGGTGCAGGAATGATGGATTGTAAAAATGCTTTAGTTGAAGCAGAAGGTAACTTTGATAAAGCTATTGAAGTATTACGTAAAAAAGGTCAAAAAGTTGCTGCAAAAAGAGCAGATAGAGAATCTAGTGAAGGTGTAGCAATTACTAAAATCAATGCTGACAACACTGTTGGTGTAGCAATTGTATTAGCTTGTGAAACTGATTTTGTTGCAAAAAATGATTCGTATAAAGCTTTAGCAGAAGAATTTGTAAATATTGCCATTAATTATACTAATAAAGAAGCATTCTTAAATGCAGACTTTAATGGTATCACAGTAGCTGAAAAATTAATCGAGCAAACAGGTGTTATCGGTGAGAAAATTGACATTACAGCATTTGAAAGATTAGAAGCTCCTTACGTTGGTGCTTATACTCATATTGATAAAATTGCTGCTATTGTTGGTTTGGATAAAGCCATAGATAAAGCTGATGAATTAACTAAAGATATAGCAATGCAAGTAGCTTCAATGGGTGCTACAACTTTATCTTATAAAGATTTCGATTCAGCGTTTGTTGCTTCAGAAACTGAAGCTAGAATTGCAGTGATTGAAAAAGATAACATTGAATTAGGTCGTTTAGGTAAAACTCTTAAAAATGTACCTCAATACATTTCTATGGCTCAATTAACACCTGAAGTACTGGCTAAAGCTGAAGAAGCAGCTAAAGCTGAACTTAAAGCCGAAGGAAAACCAGAGCAAATTTGGGACAAAATTCTTCCAGGAAAAATGGAGCGTTTTATTTCAGATAACACGACTCTTGACCAAGAGCAATGTTTATTAGATCAAAATTTCATTAAAAATGAAAAACAAAGTGTTTCGGATTATGTTAAGACTTATGGTGAGGTTTCTGTAAAAGGATTCGTTCGCGTTACTCTTGGTTAAAATCATATTACTATATAAAAAAAGCATCTCAATTGAGATGTTTTTTTTTATTTGTCTATTTTTTAATTATCAATACGCTCAACACTCAACGTCCCAATTTGAGTGGATTCTATAGAACCACTGCTAAAAGGCGTTCCCTGTATTTGCGAAATAGGGCCAGGTTCCGGACTATCTGGAGATTCGTAACTTGTTCCAGAGTCCGATCCAGCATCTAAAGGATATAATCTAAAAGATGCGCTTTCAATTAATTCATTGCCATTTACTAAATCAATTGACGATACGCCAACAAACCAATCTGGACTCGGTGTTATTTTAGACACAAAACTAATTCTTGTCGTTGTTGGTGTTACATTAATATCATATGTAATTGTAGTACTTGTGCCAACATTAGAACTTCCAGTAATAATAGTCATTGTATTATTATCTTCACCACCAGAATGTTCAGCAACTAAGTCTGCTAAATCTCCATCTTCAGCATATTTTTTTAAACCATCTGAAGCAACACCTCCCAATGTAAAAATTGATGTTCCTGGGCTATGTGCTGCTAAAAACACCCTTCCGAAACTAGCGTTATCTGGATAGTCTGTAGGATGAGTTGTTTCAGTGAAATTAGTGACAAATGTTATTCTATATGTCGCCTGTGGTTCGAGCCCACCTCCGCCTCCACCATTATCGCCAGAGTCGTCACTTTTAGAACAGCTAAAAATACTAATACAAATGACTAAAGTAAAAAGTTTAAAATAATTTTTCATAATCTAAATTTTTTATAAATATAACGATATAATTATAATATTATTTGCTTGAACATTTAAAAAAATGAATGTTATATTTGCACTATATCATACTATATAATGAAATATAAAAGAATTCTTTTAAAACTATCTGGAGAAGCATTAATGGGAAATAGACAATATGGAATTGATCCAGAACGTTTGTCAGAATATGCTCAAGACATTAAAACAATAACCGATTTAGGAGTTGAAGTTGCAATTGTCATCGGAGGAGGTAACATTTTTAGAGGTGTTGCTGGTGCCAGTAAAGGCATGGATCGTGTTCAAGGAGATTATATGGGAATGCTAGCAACCGTGATCAATGGCTTAGCTTTACAAAGCGCACTTGAAAACGCTAAAGTACCTACTAGATTACAAACTGCGATAAAAATTAACGAAGTCGCAGAACCATTTATTAGACGTAGAGCGATGCGCCATTTAGAAAAAGGGCGAGTTGTCATTTTTGGAGGAGGTACTGGGAATCCTTATTTTACTACAGATTCTGCTGCTGTTTTAAGAGCTATTGAAGTTGAAGCTGATGTTATTTTAAAAGGTACACGCGTTGATGGTATTTACACTGCAGATCCAGAAAAAGATTCTGCAGCTATAAAATTTGATTATATTAGCTTTGATGATGTTCTTAAAAAAGGTTTAAAAGTAATGGATACAACAGCTTTTACTTTGAGCCAAGAAAATAATTTACCAATAATTGTATTTGATATGAACAAAAAAGGAAATCTACTAAAAGTGGTTTCTGGAGAAAATATTGGAACAACCGTTAATTTATAATTTAGTTTGGCTTAGTTTTTGTCAACGTGAATTAAAAATAAATACATTTAAAATGAACGAAGAATTACAATTTATTTTAGATAGCGCAAAAGAAGCAATGGATGCAGCCTTAAAGCACCTTGAAAAGCAATTTGTAAATATTAGAGCTGGTAAGGCAAGTCCTGCAATGCTTGGTAGTGTTATGGTTGAATATTATGGATCTCAGACACCTCTAAGTCAAGTAGCCAATGTGAATACACCTGATGGTAGAACAATTACAGTAGCGCCTTGGGAAAAAAGTATGTTGCAAGAAATAGAACGTGCCATTATGATTGCAAATCTCGGATTTAATCCGATGAATAATGGAGAAAGTATAATTATCAATGTTCCGCCATTAACAGAAGAACGTAGACGTGATCTTGCTAAGCAAGCAAAAGCTGAAGCTGAAGACGCAAAAATAGGAATTCGTAATGCACGTAAAGATGCTAACAATGAAATTAAGAAATTAGACGAAATCTCTGAAGATTTACAAAAAAATGCAGAGGTAGATGTTCAAGAAATGACAGACATATATGTCAAAAAAGTTGATGCCATCTTCCACGTTAAGGAAAAAGAAATTATGACAGTATAATAAAAGAGCGACACTAAAGTCGCTTTTTTTATGTTACATATAGACTCATCTTAAATTTATGAAATACTGCTTCCCTGCTTTTTTCCTATTCCTTCTTATTTCATATAACAGTCAGGCACAATCTGAAACAAAAACAGACACCATTCCTAAATCACTTGTTTCAAAAGCACTTGAAAGTGGTTATGTCGAAACCAAATACTTCAATTTTGACTTAAGATATTTAATAAAATACAATCAATATGAAGGATTCAGAACTGGTTTAGGTGGAATCACAAATTCAAATTTATCTGAAATATTTCGAGTTGAAGGGTATACAGTTTATGGTTTTTTAGATAAAGAATTTAAATATAGTATTGGAACAGGAGTTCGTCTAGCTAAAGAAACTAATACATGGTTAA
The DNA here is from genome assembly GCA_964598775.1 of uncultured Lacinutrix sp. Classification (GTDB taxonomy): domain Bacteria; phylum Bacteroidota; class Bacteroidia; order Flavobacteriales; family Flavobacteriaceae; genus CAJQLB01. Next base: position 349 of record CAZRDG010000199.1, on the reverse strand, counting down.
ATCTTAATTATACTGATGATTTACAAGAAACAGGAAGCTCAAATTTTTTAACAGATCAGCGCTTTTTTCAGCTTTTTGAGCCAAGACTTATTAATATTGAAACGTTCCATAAACAGACTACAAAAGCTTTGTCTGTTGAGCATCAATTCACACCTGAAATTTTAACTGAAACCCAATTTGCAATTAGCAATATAGAACCCAAATATGATTACACTTATAATCATGAATCTTTAGGCAGTTTTAAAAATTACAAATTAAGTATATTGACGGTTTCGGCGCAATTAAGTCCATTTAGCAAATTCGAACAAACATCTTCAGGTATCGTTGAAACAACCTCAGGATTCCCGAA
>CAZRDG010000198.1:0-4989 GCA_964598775.1 uncultured Lacinutrix sp. | reverse complement strand
CTATTGCCTTAGGTAAAACCATAAGTAATGAAACACTGGTTGTTGATCTCGCTAAAATGCCGCATTTACTAATGGCTGGTGCAACTGGTCAGGGTAAATCTGTTGGATTAAATGCAGTGTTAACGTCACTGTTATACAAAAAACATCCTGCCGAAGTTAAATTTGTATTGGTTGATCCTAAAAAAGTTGAACTTACCTTGTTCAACAAAATAGAGCGTCATTATTTAGCAAAATTACCAGATACTGAAGAGGCTATCATAACTGATACTACGAAAGTGATTAATACACTCAACTCCTTGTGTATTGAAATGGATAATCGTTATGATTTACTTAAAAATGCCTTCTGTAGAAACATTGCAGAATACAATGAAAAGTTTAAGGCAAGAAAACTGAATCCAAATGAAGGACATGCATACTTACCATATATCATTCTAGTCGTTGATGAGTTTGCCGATTTAATCATGACTGCTGGTAAAGAAGTAGAAACACCCATTGCACGTTTAGCCCAACTTGCACGAGCTATAGGAATTCACCTAATTATTGCAACTCAAAGACCATCAGTTAATGTAATTACAGGTTTAATTAAAGCAAATTTCCCTGCTAGAATAGCCTTTAGAGTAACTTCAAAAATTGATTCAAGAACGATATTAGATAGTTCAGGAGCAGACCAACTTATAGGTCGTGGCGACATGTTATATACTCAAGGTAATGATATGACAAGGATTCAATGTGCTTTTGTAGATACTCCAGAAGTAGAGCGCATTACAGACTTTATAGGTTCACAAAAAGCTTATCCTAGTGCACATTTACTCCCTGAGTATGTTGGAGAGGAAAGTGGCACAAGTCTTGATATAGATATCTCAGAAAGAGATCAGTTATTTAAAGAAGCGGCTGAAATTATTGTAATTGCACAACAAGGTTCTGCATCGTTGCTTCAACGTAAACTTAAATTAGGTTATAATCGTGCAGGACGATTGATTGACCAGTTGGAAGCAGCAGGAATTGTAGGACACTTTGAAGGAAGTAAAGCACGACAAGTGCTGGTTCCGGATTTGGCATCTCTTGAACAATTATTAGAAAATGAACGCAATGGCATTTAATTCAATTAAAATGAAACAAATATTAGTTACACTTTTGGTTTTAGTAAGTTTTACAACGTTTGCACAAAACGATGCAAAAAAATTATTAGATGAAGTTTCTACTAAAGTAAAAAGCTACGATAACATATCAATCGATTTTAAATACGTATTGGTTAATCTTGAAGAAGACATTAACCAAGAGACAAGAGGCAATGTCATTTTACAAGGCGATAAATACTTTTTAAACATCTTAGGAATCACGCGTATTTTTGATGGTCAAACAATGTACAGCATTAGCCCTGAAGATGAAGAAGTCACTATTTCTTCTGAAAACTCACAAGACGAAAATACAATAACACCAAGTAAAATGCTATCCTTTTATGAGAATGGCTATAACTACAAAATGGATATTATTCAAAATGTCAATGGCAGAAAAATTCAGTATGTTAAGCTCACTCCAATAGATAGCAATACTGAAATTAATCAAGTATTACTGGGCATAGACATTAATACAAAACACATATATAATCTCATAGAAGTTGGCTCCAATAAAACAAAAACAACGCTAACTGTTAATTCTTTTAAAACCAATGAGCCTTTATCAAAAACCTTGTTTACTTTTGATAAAACAAAGTACAAAGATTATTACATCAACAAAATTGATTAGGCTCACTTTTGAAACTACTAGATAGATACATACTTACCACCTTTTTAAAAACCTTTTTCAGCGTGTTTATCATACTCATGCTGATTTTTATTTTACAATCGGTTTGGCTTTATATCAGTGAACTTGCAGGTAAGGATTTAGAGATAGATGTGATTTTTAAATTTTTAGTCTTTGTGACCCCAAGACTTGTTGTATTAGTGCTTCCTTTAACCATATTACTTGCCTCCATTATGGTTTTTGGTGGTTTTGCTGAGAACTATGAGTTTGCTGCAATGAAATCGACAGGAATTTCGCTGCAACGTGCAATGAGAAGCTTAAGCGTGTTTATTATTGGACTATCTATTTTAACCTTTTTCTTTGCAAATAATGTGATTCCAGCGGCAGAGTTAAGTTTTCATAATTTAAGACGAAACATTGCCAAGGTAAAGCCTGCAATGATTATTGCAGAAGGACAATTCAACCAAATTGGCAACATCAACATCAAAGTTGATGAAAAAAGTGGCGATCGTGGCCAATATTTAAAAAACGTATTAATTCATCAAAAAAAAGGTAGAAATCCAGGAAACCATACAGTTTACGCTTCAGAAACAGGCGAATTAACAAGCAGTGAAGATTCCGATGTGCTTCAATTAGTGCTTTATAATGGTAATTATTACGATGATTTGCAACCCAAAGAACTTGAAGAACGCCGCAAAAACCCAAACGTTAAAAGTTATTTCGAAACCTTAACGCTTAACATTGACCTCGCAGAAATAAACAATGTCGATTTTGATGAACAAAATAGCGATATCACCAAGTATACCATGCTTGGTGTTAAAAATTTAAATTACACAATAGACTCCTTGTTTGTTGAGCAAAATAAAGATTATGATGATTTTGCAGTAAATATGTACAATCGTTCAACCGCTGCGACACTAAATAAAAATGTTGATCCTGCAGAAGGCAAAACATTTACAGATGAAAACTTTTTAAATCTATTTGACACCAAGAAAAAGATTCAATTAATTGATTTAGCCATTAACTCTATAAATAGTACAAATCAAATTATTACCATAAAACAGAAATCCTTTTTTGAAAGTCAGAAAAAAATAAACAAACATATTATTGCATTGCACGAAAAGTTTGCGCTGGCCATAGCTTGTGTTATCTTGTTTTTTATTGGCGCTCCTTTAGGTGCTTTGATAAAAAAAGGTGGAATTGGCTTACCAATAATCATTGCTATTTCTTTTTTCTTAACCTATCATTTTATTGGAATATTTGCAAAAAACAGTGCAGAAGATGATAGTTTAAATCCATTGATAGCAACATGGCTTTCAACAGTTATCATGTTTCCTATAAGCATTTATTTAACCAACCGAGCGACTAAAGATAGAAGTTTAATGGATTTAGATAGCCTGCTTCATCCTATCAAACGATTGGTTAATCCAAAACATGATTCAGATGATATTGGATTGAAAATATTTGAAGTAGACTCTGAGGCCTATGGTAAACTAAATGCTTATTCTGATAATAAGTTGATTGATTTATTAAAAAATTACAGACAATACGATTTAGACAGAACTTACAAGAACACTGCCTTACAGATCCTTAATTTAAGAGGTGTAACAGAAGAAGAACTTAGGTTTGGAGGTAATTTACTTAATGAAAAATTTGAAAGCGCTTTACGTTATAAAAACAACTACGTAGAAAATTCAAGAATGGGTTTGTTCCTATATATCATTGCAGTCACATTTGATTTATCTGGAGCAATACTTAATAATAATGGTTTTCCAGTTTTAGGAAAAGTGCTTTTAGGTGTTGGTATTTTAGCAACTATTCTATTCTTAATATCATTTACAAAAACACTTTCAAGCCAAACAAGTTTCTATAAAGTATTAGGCAGTAAGGTTATGGCAAATAGTATTCTATTAGTCATTTTAGGTATTCCACTCTACTATCTGTATTTCATCTATTTCAACCGAAAAATGAAAGAAGATTTAAAAGAAATTAGGTAACTTATTTTTAAGCCATATCTTTGCACAATAATTGAACAATCATGATTCAGGTGGACACAGTTAACAATTCCAACAAAATACAACTCAACACAATAGAAGACGCTATTAACGATATTCGCTTAGGCAAAGTTATTATCGTTGTTGATGATGAAAACAGAGAAAACGAAGGCGATTTTATTGCAGCTGCTGAAAAAGTAACTCCAAAAATGATCAACTTTATGGCACAGCATGGTCGCGGTCTCATTTGTGCTCCTTTAACAGAAGATCGTTGTGAGGAATTAGATTTGACCATGATGGTCCAAAATAACACAGTTTTACACCACACTCAATTCACCGTTTCGGTTGATTTGATTGGTCATGGTTGTACGACTGGAATTTCTGTACATGATAGAGCGAAAACTATTAAAGCTCTTGTAGACGATGATACTAAACCTTATGATTTAGGTCGTCCAGGTCACATCTTTCCTTTAAGAGCAAAAAATGGTGGAGTGTTGCGTAGAACAGGTCACACTGAAGCTGCTGTTGATTTGGCAAGATTAGCTGGTTTTAAGCCAGCAGGTATTTTGGTTGAAATTTTGAATGAAGATGGAACTATGGCTCGTTTACCTCAACTTGTTGACGTTGCTAAAAAGTTTGATTTAAAAATAATTTCGATTGAAGATTTAGTGGCTTACAGAATGGAACACGACTCTTTAATTGAGAAAAAAGAAGACTTTCAAATTGAAACTCGTTTTGGAAGTTTCCGTTTAAGAGCTTACCAACAAACCACTAATAATCAAATACATATTGCTTTAACAAAAGGCGTTTGGAGTACTAATGAACACGTATTAACACGTATTAATTCCACCTTGGTTAATAACGATATTTTAGGAACGCTTACCAACAATGCAGATCAGAAACTGGATAGCATGTTCCAAGTTATTAATGATGCTGGAAAAGGTGCTATAGTATTTATCAATCAACAAAGTCAGTCTATGAACTTGTTGAAACGCTTAGCAGTTTTAAAAGACACACAAGTTGATGGTGAAGTAGTAAAAGCTCCAGCAATAGAAATGGACTCCAAAGATTTTGGTATTGGAGCCCAAATATTACATGATTTAAACATTCATAAACTACGCCTAATCTCTAATACCGAGCAAACTAAACGTGTAGGTTTAATTGGTTATGGTCTTGAGATTATTGAGTACGTAAAGTACTAGTCTTTTGCTTCAAATTCTTTTAATAATCCTTTGTCTCTAGCATTAGGCAC
>CAZRDG010000197.1:0-5018 GCA_964598775.1 uncultured Lacinutrix sp. | reverse complement strand
CATCGTTTTATCATTCAATTCTTTAATTGCTCAAACACCTCAGCAATCCTATTTTGAGTGGACACAATTACCCTTTAGCAAAGAAGAATTAGCGGAACGTCGTACCAATTTAATTTCAGAATTAACCTCTGAAAACAAAAATGGAATTGTACTTTTTCCAGCTAGAGATGGTTTTTCCTATGGAGAAACTTTTAGGCAATTGGATAATTTTTATTATTTCACTGGTTTGGAGTTGCCAAATGCTATTTTAGCTATTGAAGTACCTTCCGGAAAAACAACAGTGTTTACTCCTGCAATGGATATGCGTTTTTATAGTGAATCACGACCCAATGATTTTCCAGGCAGACCATTATTGAATGATCCCGAAATAGTTAAACAAACTGGACTGACCTTAAACCCAATTGAAGATTTCCCAATCTATATGAACTCTATTGGAAATTCAAGTGTATTAATTGATAATGGCAGGCAAGGCGATGTTCGTTTGGCAAGTGATAAATACATAACAACTTATACTCCAGTTCAAATATTAATGCTTGCTTTAAAAAAGAAACATCCTGATGTCACTTTTGAAAACTGCTACGAAGCCATTGCAAAGGTAAGAATGGTAAAATCTGATACCGAAATTGCCATCATGAGAAAAGCTGTAAATATTACAGTTGAGAGCATTAAAGAAGCTGCAAAAAGTATACAACCAGGAATGGATGAGCGCTATTTGGAAGGTGTTTTAGAAGGTCACTATAAAAAACTTGGAGCACAGCGCTTAGCCTTTGGTTCTATTATAAAATCTGGCCCAAATTCGCTTTGGCCTTGGCGCATTTTAGCAACACATTACAATCGGAGAAATCGCGTAATGAAAAAAGGCGATTTGGTGATTTTTGATGTTGGATGTGAGTATAATAATTATGTGAGCGATATTGGCCGAACCTTTCCAGTTTCAGGAACATTTACATCAAGGCAAAAAGAAATCCTTGAAATGGAAGTAGGAATAGCTAACCAAATCATTGCCTTTTTGAAACCAGGTACTACCTTTAGAGATATTAGGAATTTAACCGATAGTATTATTCCTGTAGAGGCCAAAAAATACATGCAAGTTGGACTGTTTTTTGGGCATCATTTAGGACTCTCAACAGGAGATCCAGATTTACCAGAAGCTGTTTTAAAACCAGGAATGATATTTACAGTTGAGCCTTGGTACTATAATCACGATGAACAAATTTCAGTGTTTACTGAAGATGTTATTTTAATTACCGAAACAGGCTGTGAAGTGTTAAGCAAAGATTTAGTCAGAGCTCCTGGTGATTTGGAACGATTGATGAAATATTAGCCATAAATTTTATGGTTTTAAGTCAACTATAATTAAATTTAAATATTTAAAACTTACCATCCACTTATGAAAATTTCAAAGTTTTATTACCTATTTCTTATACTTTTTCTCTTAACATGTAATAACGAACCTGTAGATACGTCTGTTTTAATAGAGGAAGTTATTGAAGAAGAACAAGAAGAGGTACAAGATGAAAATACATTTGTAGACAAAGATGGGAATGTGTTTTATACAGGAGTTACATGTGAGCAAGGATCACCAAACTATGGAGTTGGAGATAACGTTTTGGGAGATTTAGAAATTCCTGATGATTTACCCACTGAATTTGATTTGTCAGAATTTTTACCTCCAGTTGGCAATCAAGGAAGCTTGGCTTCTTGCACCTCTTGGGCAATTAGCTATTACATGAAATCTATGCAAGAAAGAATTCAAAGTAGTGGATCTCAAGTTTTAAGTCCTGCGTACACATATAATCAATTAAGTCAAGGCGTGTGTGGTGGAACTGCTTTGAAGGAAACTTTGGACATTTTGAAGGAGCAAGGTGTAAGTAGTTGGTCTTCTTTTCCTTATTCAGATACAGATTGTAATACACAACCTAGTGATGAAATCATACAAGTTGCAACAGAAAATAAAATTTCTGACTACAAAGGATTGAGCGGTGACAATATGGTTAATGAAATGAAAACACTATTAACACAGCAAACTTCAATCATTATATCAACAACTATAAGTAAAGAGTTTGGCAGAACAGATATTAACGGTTTAGCAGCTTATAGAGAACATGCTGTGAATTATTCAGAAACTGGATGTCATGCCTTGCTCATAGTTGGATACTCTGATTTTAATAATGCCTTTAAAGTGGTAAATTCTTGGGGAACGGATTGGGGAGATTCTGGTTTTGTTTGGATAGACTACAAAGCCTTTGAAAATGTCAGTGATAATGCGGCTACTTTTAGAGTTATCAATGCAGCTTATATCGCTTATGATGCACTATAATTAATGATTATTTTTGTCATTCTTCTTTTGGTTTGCTGCTTTATTGCCATAATAAAGAGCAATAAAAATAGCTACGGCAACTGCTACCCAAGCACCTGAATTCAAATCGTTGTTGTTTTAGTTAGTAGTTCAGCTTCAAAAAGTTGAGTGAAATGTTTTAGTAATTTTGCTTTTACTTCAGCTTCGTCAACTTTGGATTGACCAAGCTCTACGTTCAATGAAGTTACAGCCTTACCGCGAATACCGCAAGGAATCATTAAATCAAAATAACCCAAATTAGCATTGACGTTCAAAGCAAATCCATGCATGGTTACCCAACGACTTGCGCGAACTCCCATCGCACATATTTTACGAGCAAATGGTGTTCCGACGTCCAACCAAACTCCTGTTTCGCCAGGACTGCGTTCAGCCTTCAAACCATATTCATCAAGTGTTAGAATAATCATTTCTTCCAAAAACCGAAGATATTTATGGATGTCTGTAAAAAAATTATCCAAATCTAAAATGGGATAACCTACTATTTGTCCTGGACCATGATACGTTATATCTCCTCCTCTATTAACTTTATAAAATGTGGCCTCTTTTTCGGCAAGTTGCTTTTCATCAACTAATAAATTACTCATGTCACCGCTTTTGCCCAAAGTGTATACATGTGGATGCTCAACAAACAAGAAATAATTTTTAGTGTCAAGGTTTAGTTCCTCTCTTCTGTTTTTAATTTTTGTATCTATAATACCTTTAAACAATTGTTCTTGATAATCCCAAGTTTGTTTATAGTCTTTATATCCTAGGTCTTGTAGTTCTACTTTCTTATTCATAGACTACAAAATTACGACATTTAATATTAAAATTGATGATGCTTTTGATTCCTATCGTTCCGGATTATTCAAAATAACTAAAGCTGCAATAACGCCTGGAACCCAACCGCAAAGCCAAAGCAGAAAGACAATAAAAATGGAACCACAGCCTTTATCTATGACTGATAATGGCGGAAAAAAAATGGCTAGTAAAACTCTCCAAAAACTCATTTAATTTGATTTTAATTGATTGATGATTACCTATCTGACGTCGTAAACGTGCATTTGTTACAATAATATATACACAACGCTTAGTTTTAATAAATAGTAATTATCTTTGTGCGTTTAAATTACAATTATAGCAGAAAATCATGTCGCAATTATCAGAACAAGAATTAGTAAGACGCGAAAAGCTTAAAAATTTAAGAGCTTTAGGCATCGATCCTTATCCAGCAAATTTATATCCTGTTAATCACACCTCAAAACAGATAAAACAAGAATTCGTTGAAGGAAAGAAAGTCATTGTTGCTGGTAGACTGATGTCACGACGTATTCAAGGGAAAGCCTCATTTGCAGAATTACAGGATAGTGCTGGACGTGTTCAAGTCTATTTTAATCGTGATGAAATTTGTACAGGAGAAGACCAAACTTTGTACAATGATGTTTATAAAAAACTATTAGATATTGGTGATTTTATTGGTATTGAAGGCGAATTGTTTACCACTCAAGTTGGTGAAAAAACCATCATGGTAAAACACTTTTCAATATTAAGTAAATCTTTAAAACCATTGCCTCAACCAAGAGTTGATGCGGATGGGAATGTTTTTGATGCGTTTACTGATCCTGAGCAACGTTACAGACAGCGTTATGCAGATTTGGTGGTGAATCCGAAAGTGAAAGACACTTTTATAAAGCGTACACAAATAGTAAATACCATCAGATCGTTTTACAACGAAATGGGATTCTTGGAGGTTGAAACTCCAATATTACAGCCTATTCCAGGAGGTGCAGCTGCACGCCCATTCATTACACATCACAATGCATTGGATATGCCTTTGTATTTGCGTATTGCCAATGAATTGTATTTAAAACGATTGATTGTTGGTGGTTTTGATGGTGTGTATGAATTTGCCAAAGACTTTAGAAATGAAGGTATGGACCGCACTCACAATCCGGAATTTACAGTGATGGAAATGTATGCTGCATACAAAGATTATAACTGGATGATGGATACTACGGAAAAGCTCCTTGAAAAAATTGCAATAACCTTACATGGAACAACTCAAGTTGAGTTTAACGGAAAAATTATTGACTACAAAGCTCCTTACAAACGCATTGGAATTTTAGATGCCATCAAAGAGCATACAGGTTTTGATTTGTATATGAAATCTGAAGACGAAATTCGTAAAGCATGTAAATCTTTAGATATTGAAGTTGATGAAACCTTCGGAATTGGTAAAATGATTGATGAAATATTTGGCGAAAAATGTGAGCATCTCTATATACAACCAACGTTCATTATTGATTATCCGACAGAAATGAGTCCTTTAACGAAGAAACATCGTACTAAGGAAGGCCTAACAGAACGATTTGAGCTCATGGTTAACGGAAAAGAATTAGCTAATGCCTATTCGGAGTTGAACGATCCGATAGAGCAACGTGAACGCTTTGAAGATCAATTAAAATTATCTGAAAAAGGCGATGATGAAGCGATGTTTATTGATTACGACTTTTTACGTGCTTTAGAATATGGTATGCCTCCAACCTCAGGCATTGGTATTGGGTTAGATAGGTTAACTATGTCAATGACCAATATTCCATCTATTCACGAAGTATTGTTTTTCCCACAAATGAGACCAGAGAAAAAAGCAGTTGAAATGAGCGAAAACGAAAAAGCTATT
>CAZRDG010000196.1:0-5099 GCA_964598775.1 uncultured Lacinutrix sp. | reverse complement strand
CAGGAGTTATAGAAGAAATATTATATAAATCAAATGATGTAATTAAAATAGGAGAGACAATTGCTATTATAAAAACAGATGGCAGTATCCATGATATAAAAAAATCAAAGCAACCTGAAAAAGTTGAAATTCAAAAAGCACAACCTAAAATTTTAAAGACAAAACCAATTGCAAATGTCTCAGCTAAACAGAATAACAATACTTTTTTCTCTCCATTAATAGTTTCTATAGCAAAACAACACCATATTAGTTTTGAAGAATTAGCAAGAATTCCAGCAACTGGTAATGATGGTAGATTACGTAAAAGTGATGTTTTTAATTATATTAATGAAGGACGTCCTTTTCAATTTGTACAACCCTCAACTACAGAAGATCCCACAGCCTATAGAATACCTCAATTAAATTTAGATAAAGGAAAAGGTAAACTGGTTAAAATGGATAGAATGCGAAAAATGATTGCAGATCATATGGTGTATTCTAAACATACCTCACCACACGTTACAGCTTATGTTGAAGCTGATTTAACTCAAATGGTAAATTGGAGGAATAAAAGCAAAATGGCTTTTGAGGAAAAATATGGTGAAAAATTGACATTTACACCATTATTTGTAGAAGCAGTTGCTAAAGCGGTTAAAGATTTTCCAATGATTAATGTGTCTGTAGATGGAGATACTATTATAGTTAAAGAGGATATTAATATTGGAATGGCAACAGCTTTACCTAGTGGAAATTTAATTGTGCCAGTTGTTAAAAATGCAGATACAAAAGACTTAAAAACATTAGCATTAAATGTTAATGAATTAGCAAATAAAGCTAGAGAAAATAAACTTTCAGCAGATGATATTAAGGGAAGTACATTTACAATTTCTAACGTTGGCACTTTTGGTAGCGTCATGGGTACACCAATAATTAACCAACCAGAGGTAGCTATTTTAGCGTTAGGAATTATAAAAAAACGTCCAGAAGTTATTGAAACAGATAAAGGCGATGAGATAGCTATTAGAAGTATGATGTATTTATCACTTTCTTTTGATCATCGTGTAGTTGATGGTTATTTAGGAGGAAGTTTTTTAAGACGAGTAGCTGATTACCTTGAACAGTTTGATGAAGAAAGAATACTATGAACAAAGACATATTAAAAAAAGCATATAATCATATTTGTACGGCCAAAGCAATGACAGAATTGTATGAAGCCAACTTTAAACAAGTATCTAAATACGTTCATGCGACCTCTAGAGGGCATGAAGCCATTCAGATTGCTTTAGGTATGCAATTATTACCTCAAGATTATGCCTTTCCTTATTACAGGGATGATGCAATGTTATTATCATTTGGTCTTAAGCCATACGATTTAATGCTACAATTATTAGCAAAAAAAGACGACCCTTTTTCAGGTGGTCGTTCCTACTATTGCCATCCAAGTTTAAAAGATGATAATAAACCTAAAATACCTCATCAATCATCTGCAACTGGTATGCAAGCTATTCCTGCTACTGGTGTTGCTATGGGTTTTCAATATAAAGAACAACAAAATTTGATAGATAAATCTATGAAAGATTTACCTCTAGTAGTATGTTCTTTAGGTGATGCATCGGTAACAGAAGGAGAAATTTCAGAAGCATTTCAAATGGCTGCATTAAAGCAAATGCCTATTTTATATCTGGTCCAGGATAATGGATGGGATATTTCAGCTAATGAAAAAGAAACTAGAGCTCAAAATGCTTTTGAATATGCAAAAGGTTTTAAAGGGCTTGAAGCGATATCTATTGATGGTGCAAATTTTATCGAGAGCTTTGAAGCAATAAAGAATGTTATTTCAATAATCCGTAAAGAGCGTAGACCATTTTTGGTTCATGCAAAAGTTCCACTTTTAAATCATCATACTTCTGGAGTTAGAATGGAGTGGTATCGAGATGATCTTGAAGAAGCAAAAACTAGAGATCCTTATCCTGTATTAAAACAACAATTATTAGATAACGGATTTACAAAAAAAGAGATTGATGATATAGAAAACTCTGCAAAAGATAGGGTTAATGCTGATTTTGTAAAAGCTTTAAATGCTGAAGATCCTAAACCTGAAGATTTATTTACTAATGATTTTGTTCCAACTCCAATAACTGAAGAGTCTGGGGAACGAACTCCAAAAGGTGCAGATAAAGTTGTAATGGTTGATTGTGCTCTTTTTGCTGTAGAAGAACTCATGAAAAAACATAAGGAATGTTTATTATATGGTCAAGATGTAGGTGGACGCTTAGGAGGAGTGTTTAGAGAGGCAGCTACTTTAGCTCAAAAATTTGGTGATGATAGAGTTTTTAATACACCTATTCAAGAAGCTTTTATCGTTGGGTCAACAGTTGGAATGAGTGCTGTAGGTTTAAAACCAATTGTTGAGGTTCAGTTTGCAGATTATATTTGGCCAGGACTCAATCAATTATTTACAGAAGTTAGTAGAAGTTGTTACTTATCTAATGGTAAATGGCCTGTAAGTATGATACTTCGTGTGCCAATAGGCGCTTATGGTAGTGGAGGACCTTATCATTCCTCGTCTATTGAAAGTGTTCTTACTAATATTAGAGGAATTAAAATTGTTTATCCAAGTAATGGTGCAGATTTAAAAGGATTAATGAAAGCGGCGTATTACGATCCAAATCCTGTAGTTATTCTAGAGCATAAAGGGTTGTATTGGTCTAAAGTTCCAGGAACGCTTACTGCTACATCGGTTGAGCCTAACGAAGATTATATCTTGCCATTAGGAAAATCATGGGTATTACAAGAAATTTGGAAACAAGAAGAAGTTGAAACTTTAACAATTGTTACTTATGGTATGGGAGTACATTGGGCTTATAATGCATCTGGTGAATTAGATATGAGAGACCAAATTGAAATTATTGATTTACGTACTTTATTTCCACTAGATCAAGATGCAATTATGAGGTCTGTTAAGAAAACGGGAAAATGTTTAGTCGTCACTGAAGAACCTAGTAACAATAGTTTTGCACTGGCCTTGGCTGGAAAAATTCAAGAACAATGTTTTCAATATTTAGATGCTCCAGTAATGACCATTGGTAGCGAGAACATGCCAGCAATTCCTTTAAATTCTACGTTGGAACAGACCATGATTCCTTCTACAGAAAAAGTAAAAGCCAAAATTAATACCTTGTTAAACTACTAAACTTTATTACCTTAGTTGTTCTATCATTGTAAACTATGAGAGCAGCTGTTTTTGAAGCATTCCAAGGTCCAATTACCATCCAAAACATCAACGATCCAGCACCAAAAAATGATGGTGTCGTTGTTAAAGTAAATGCAACTGGGTTATGTAGGAGTGATTGGCATGGTTGGATGGGACACGATCAAGATATCGTGTTACCTCATGTTCCTGGACATGAATTAGCAGGAATCATCGTTGAAGTTGGGAAAGATATCAAGAATTTTAAAATAGGAGATAGAGTCACTATACCATTTGTAGCTGGTTGTGGTAATTGTGGAGAATGCAAATCTGGAAATCAGCAAGTATGTGATCACCAATCTCAGCCTGGTTTTACACATCATGGTTCGTTTGCTGAGTATGTGGCTTTAGATTATGCAGATATTAATTTGGTAAAACTTCCAGAGGAAATAAACGATGTGACTGCTGCAACATTAGGCTGCCGATTTATTACAGCCTTTAGAGCTATTGTAGCCCAAGGGAAAGTATCTGAGGGACAACATGTAGCCATTCATGGTTGTGGAGGCGTAGGTTTATCTGCGATTATGATAGCCAATGCACTTGGTGCACAAGTTATAGCGATTGATATTAACAACGAAACTTTAGCGTTAGCAAAACAACTTGGAGCGCAATCTATCATGAATGCTACCAGCAATAATGTTGTAGAAGCTATTAAAGATATTACTAAAGGAGGTGCTCATGTCTCAATGGATGCTTTAGGAAGTGAAATTACTTGTCTTAACTCAATTGCATCATTGAAGAAAAGAGGCAAACATCTTCAAGTTGGATTGATGACAGGAAATCACAAACATCTAAAAATTCCGATGGATAGAATTTTAGCAGACGAACTTGAAATTATTGGATCTCATGGTATGCAAGCGCATAAATATCCAGAGATGTTAAAAATGATTATTGAAGGCAAATTGCATCCGGAAAAACTCATAGAAAAAACCATTACTTTAGAAGAAGCAACGGTTGCTCTTCCAAATATGAACAAATTTGAAAACAAAGGTGTTTTGGTCATTAATTCCTTTTAAATAAAGACAAATGAAAAAACTAATTGGAGTCTTATTATTGACATTCGTCATCATCAGCTGTAAAAATGAAGTGCAAACAAGCTATGATTTAATTATTGAAAATGGAAATGTTATTGATATTGTTTCTGGTAATATTAGCAATCAATCCATTTTTATCAATGAAGGCAGAATCGTAAAACTCTCAAATTCGGTAGAAGAAAATGCTTATACATCTGAAATAGTACTAGACGGAACTGATAAATATATTTTGCCAGGGTTTTGGGATAATCACGTACATTTTAGAGGAGGAGATAGCTTGATTCAGGCCAATAAAGATTTCTTAAAGCTCTTTATAATGAATGGTATCACCACAGTTAGAGATGCTGGTGGTGATTTAACGTCGTCGGTAATGGCATGGAAACAGCAAATAGAAAACAAATCGTTAGTTGGTCCAACCATTTTTTCAGCAGGCCCAAAAATTGATGGTAAAAATGCCACTTGGGCAGGTTCTTTGGTGGTTGAAACCGAAGATGATATTTCAGTCGCATTAGATTCATTACAAGCATTGAATGTCGATTTTGTAAAACTCTACGATAGCAGAATTTCAGGTGATCTCTATTTGAAAACAATTCAAGAAGCTACCAAAAGAGGATTAATTACTTCAGGACATATGCCTTTTACAGTAACCTTGGATGAAACTTTAGATACAGGAATTGCAGGCATTGAGCATTTGTATTATGTGTTAAAAGGCTGTTCTTCTGAAGAAAAACAAATAACTGAGGCCATAAAAAATGGAGAGTATGGGTTTTGGGCTTCTATGGAAAAATTGATTGCAACTTATCAAGATTCAACCGCTGAAAACACGTTTGAATCAC
>CAZRDG010000195.1:0-5101 GCA_964598775.1 uncultured Lacinutrix sp. | reverse complement strand
GTAACCATTTGGTCCAAGTATTAGGGTTTCCAGCAGATGTAAATACTATTTTTACATCTTCTTCAACAATGATATTCATTATATCCTCAATGTTTGGATATAACATTGGCACATTAACTCCAAAGGGTTTGTCTGTTGCTTTTTTGCATTTAATAATATGCTCGCGCAACACCTCTGGATACATACTACCAGCACCAATTAAACCTAAAATTCCAGCATTACTAGAAGCTGAAGCAAGCCTCCAGCCACTGTTCCAAATCATACCAGCTTGTACAATTGGATATTGAATACCGAAAAGCTTCGTTATTTTGTTTTGCATTTATTGCTTTAAAAGTTTTAATGATTTTGAGTTGATGCCTTCTGCTTGAATTTTTAAAAGATATAATCCACTGGACAACTGTTGTAAATTCAGAGACTGAAAAGGGTGGATAGTCGCTGTTAAAACCAATTTTCCTAAAATATCATGTATAAATATGCTAGCATTTTCAACATCTTGTGGAAACAATACTTGTAAGTTTGTCTCAACAGGATTAGGAAAGAGTTTAAACTCAGTTCTACTATTATTTTGGTTACTTAATTCAGATGCTAAAGCATTTCCTAAATTCGGAATTCCATAACCTAAAAAATAATCTGGAGTACTATATTGTGATGCAGATTCTCTTACCAATTGTATTATTTCAGCATTGGTTAAATCTGGAAGGGCTTGACGTAAACAAGCCAATCCTCCAGCCATAATTGGTGAACTAAATGAAGTCCCATTATTTTGAACTATAACGTTATCAGGACCTATAACAAAAGCAGCAGCTCCACGTGCTACTACATCAGGTTTTTGCGTTGGTTGTATGGCACTCCCTTGAGAACTAAATGACACGTAATTTCCGTTTAAATCTACGGCGCCAATTGAAAAAACACCTTGAGCATCCGCACGTGCATTAACACCTGAAGCTCCAGAATTACCAGCAGAGTTAACCAAGAGCAATCCTTTTTCAAAAGCAATATTGGCGCCTCTGGTTATAAATGCTGTATTACCATCCATGTCATTATTAGAATAACTATAATTTGGGTTATCATAACCTTTGTATCCCAAGGATGTATTTATAATATCAACACCTAAACTATCTGCACGCTCAGCCGCTTCAACCCAATAACTTTCTTCCACTGGATTTTCTTGTTCCGCTTCCTCCGTTCTGAACAAATAGTATGACGCATCAGGAGCCGTACCAACATATTGATCTTGTATAAAACCAGCCATTGTACTCAATACCTTTGTTCCGTGAGTATTTCCTGTATAAGCATAAACATCCTCAGTTCTATTGACAAAGTCATATCCATTTAACAAATGTCCTGCCTCTCTTAATCTTTGAAATGCTCCCATCGTATTCACATTTGGAAAACCTGCATCCAACACTGCAACTGTAACACCCTCTCCTGTATAGTCCAATTCATGCAGAGCTTCAGCGTTTATCATTTCAACTTGATTTTGGGTGTTGCCATAACTAAAATCAACCAAGGCATCCTCAACTTGAAATTTATTCATGTCATCACTATTTTGAATTGGTGCCATATTTAAACCATCGTCAGCAAATTCAATTGAAGAAACAAAACTTAGATTTAAAAGGTTATTAATATCAGATTCGCTACCTCGCACATGTAATGCATTAAACCATTTCGATTTAGCCAAAACCAATATACCTGTTGTATTTTTTATATCAGTGATGTAACTTTCATTCACAGGTACATCGCGCTCATCTATGGAAACGCCATGGTTTGCCTTTCGGTCAATGGCTTTTTGGGTGAGAATGGTTATAGGGTTCGCAATGGCATTAACAACATTTTCTTTATCAGTAAAATATACCCAAGCATCTTCTTGAGCAAAAAGGATGCATTGAAAGAAAATGAAACCTATAAAAAGTAATTTCTTTAGCATTTTTTTTTGATTTGGTATCTGCAAGTTAAGAAATTACTCCAGAACCAACTAATTCATCTTTAAGATACCAAGCTACAAATTGACCTTCAGTTATAGCTGATTGAAATTCTTCAAACTCTACATATAAACCATTGCTCACTTTGTAAAGTATCGCTTTTTGAAGTGGTTGTCTGTATCGTATTCTTGCCATAACCTTCATTGATTGGCCTTCTTGGATAGCCAAATCTTCACGAATCCAGTGCAATTCATCTTTAGCAATAAAGAGTGCTTTTTTATATAAACCAGGATGCGATTTTCCTTGTCCAGTATAAATGACATTCTCCTCAACATCTGTATCTATTACGAACAATGGCTCTGCAGTTCCACCTACAGCCAAGCCTTTTCGCTGTCCTTTGGTAAAGTAATGAGCACCTTGATGCTTTCCAACTATACGACCATCAGAAATACTGTAATCAATTTTTCTGGATTCATAGACAAGCTTATCTTCTACAGAATTGAAATTAGGCAGTGTTTGTGAATACAATTGATAATCTTGAGGTATTTCAACAATAACACCTTCTTTGGGTTTAAGTTGTTGTTGTAAAAAATCAGGAAGTTTAACTTTCCCTATAAAACATAAGCCTTGTGAATCTCTCTTTTCAGCTGTGATTAAATCTTGCTCTGTAGCGATTTGCCTCACTTCTGGTTTGGTTAATTCACCAATTGGAAATAAGGTTTTTGCCAATTGCTGTTGAGATAATTGACATAAAAAATAAGATTGATCTTTGTTATTATCTTTTCCGGCTAATAATTGATAAACAGTTTTCCCCTCTTTTTCTATAGCACTTTTTCTGCAGTAGTGTCCTGTAGCCACAAAATCTGCGCCTAAATCCAATGCAATTTTCATAAAGACATCAAATTTAATTTCTCTATTGCAAAGCACATCAGGATTTGGTGTACGACCACGTTCGTATTCATTAAACATATAATCGACAATGCGTTCTTTATATGCTTCACTGAGGTCGACCGTTTGAAATGGAATGCCTAATTTTTCTGCAACTAGCATAGCATCGTTACTATCTTCAAGCCAAGGGCATTCATTAGAGATGGTCACAGAATCATCATGCCAGTTTTTCATAAAAAGGCCTATAACTTCGTAGCCTTGCTCTTTTAAGAGAAAAGCTGCAACGCTTGAATCTACGCCTCCAGAAAGTCCTACTACTACTCTTTTCATGATATTTTTTATGAACTGCAAAGATACAATATTTAGTTGTTTTGCATTGAGTTTCATTGTTTTGCTTCTGCATTTTTAAGAAAAGTTTTGTTTAATTTTAACAAAATTTTATTAAACATATATAATTTTTGTTTAATCTTTGCTGTGTATTATTAAACAATTAAAATTCAGAAAATGAAAACAACGAATCACTTAAAAAAATTTACATTATTGTTAGCAGTGGTATTTATGGCCTTTTCTTGCAGTAATGACGACGACAACACAACTGATCCTCCACAATCAACAACTATCACAGCATTGGCAGATGGATCTGAAGACTTAAGCATCTTAGTTGCTGCGCTACAAAGAGCTGGATTAGACACAACTTTAGACACTGCCGGAGATTACACGGTATTTGCACCAACCAATACAGCTTTTGCAAATTTTCTAGATGCTAACAACTTTAACGCTTTAGAAGAAATTCCAGTAGACGTTTTAACTCAAGTATTATTAAACCATGTTATCGTTGGTGAAGCCTTCTCAACTTCTTTAACTACTGGATATGGAAATACATTAGCGACTAAACCTGGAACAGGAGAAAATTTAAGTATTTATATAAATACTTCAAATGGAGTAACCCTAAATGGTGTATCAAATGTAGCTCAAGCAGATATAGATGCTTCAAATGGAGTTATCCATATTGTAGATGCTGTTATCGGTTTACCAAACATAGTAGATCACGCTGTTGCAAACTCTAACCTTTCAAGTTTGGTAGGAGCTTTAACAGCAGGTGAGAACACTACATTTACTTCTTTATTATCAACACCTGGCGATTTTACAGTTTTTGCTCCAAATAATGAGGCGTTTGCTTCTTTTACAACTACAAATGATATAGCAAACGTATTAGCAAATCATGTTATTCCTGGTGCAACAGCCATTTCAACTGGATTATCAAATTCATATGTAAATACTGCTGCAACACTTTCTGGAACCACGACACCTTTAAGCATGTATATCAATACTGATAACGGCGTTACAATTAACGGAAGTTCAAACGTAGTTGCTGCTGATATTGTAGCTACAAATGGAGTTATACATGTAGTTAATGAAGTCATTGATTTACCTACAATAGCAACTTTTGCAACGTCAAATGCTGCATTATCAATTTTAGTAGATGCTTTAGCCTATGCAGACACTGGAAACCCAACTGTACCATACATCAATACTGTCTCTGATGCAACTGCTGGACCTTTTACAGTATTTGCTCCAGCTAACGATGCGTTTGTTGCTTTATTAGCAGAATTAGAAATAGATGCACTTACTGATTTAACTCCAGCGCAAGTTGATGCAGTATTGTTATATCACATTGTAAATGCAAACGTACAATCCTCTCAATTACAAACTGGAACAGTAGGAACTTTAGGAGGAAACATCACAGCTGATGCTACTGCATTTACACTTACAGATCCAAATGGAAGAGTTAGTAATATCGTAACATCTTTAGTAGATATTCAGGCTGCCAATGGTGTAGTACATGTTATCGATAAAGTTATCTTAAATGATTAAAAATATTAAGTTTGAATTGGTTTTTAAAGCTTGATTAGATTGGTTGTTAGCCATAGACTATTCTTCCATAATTTATGGTCTATGCAAAAAAAAGCTCCTTATTTTAAGGAGCTTTTTTCGTTAATTATTTTTCTTTTGAAGTTTAGGGACGTAAGTAAAGTTCTTCTCGTCTATAAGTTTATTGTTTTCATAAAATTTCCATATTCCTGTTTTTTTGCCTCGTTTGTATTGTCCTTCAGACAACATCTCTCCTTTACCATTAAACGATTTTGAGGATCCATGAAGTTCACCATTTTCATACATAAACGACTTTAAAACCACTCCTTTTAAAGAATATACTTCTGACAGCCCTTCAATTTTACCAGCAATATAATTTGCTTTTTCAGCTAATTGACCATTGTCATAATACACTAATC
>CAZRDG010000194.1:0-5126 GCA_964598775.1 uncultured Lacinutrix sp. | reverse complement strand
CCTAATTGCTTCGCAAGTTCTAAAGAAAAGGAAATTGACATCCAAAGAGCGAGATGGTGTTGCTGCAAACGCTTCAAAAAAAATGATGAATGCTGCCTTTTTCGGTCAGCTGATTATTTTAATTGTATTTCTGCCAATACTGGCATTAGAAGGTATAGAAGGAAAAATGTTTAAACCAATGGCATTGACCTTTATTTTCGCAATGATTGGTGCAATGGTACTTTGTTTAACCTACGTTCCAATGATGTCTGCACTTATTTTAAGAGCGCCAAAGTCAGACAAAAAATCTTATGGCGATAAATTCGTGCATTGGGTAGAACGTAAATACCAACCACTATTAGAAAAAGCTTTAAAGAAAGGAAAATTAATAATTGGTGTTTCTGTTGTCTTATTTGGTATTGCAGTTTTTATGTTTACAAGAATGGGTGGCGAATTTATTCCACAACTCGATGAAGGTGACATTGCATTTCACGCCATTTTAAAACCCGGAAGCTCGCTTACAGAAACGATTGAAACAACCACAAAAATTGAACAAATTGTAAAAGCAAAGTTTCCAGAAGTTGAAAAAATTGTAAGTCGAATTGGTGTTGCCGAAATTCCAACCGATCCAATGCCAATGGATTTAGCAGATGTATTTGTAATACTGAAACCAAAAGGTGAATGGACAACCGTTGAGACAAAAGATGAACTCATCGAAAAAATGAAAGAAGCAGTGGAAATAATTCCTGGTGTGAATTATGAGTTTACGCAACCAATTGAAATGCGTTTTAACGAATTGCTTGAAGGTGTTAGAGAAGATATAGCTATTAAACTTTATGGAGAAGATATAAATGTATTGTCTCAAAAAGCAGAAGAAATATCTAAAATTATTGCAGGTACTGATGGTATTGGAGATATGAAAGCGGAAGCTACAACTGGTTTACCGCAAATGACAATTACTTATAACAGAAGTAAATTGGCACAATACGGACTTCAAATAAACACGTTAAATCAAATTGTGCAATCAGCTTTTGCAGGAGGAATAGCAGGAACTATTTTTGAAGGAGAAAAACGATTTGATTTGGTGGTTAGGTTAAGTTCTCATAATCGTAAAGACATAACAGATGTGCAAAATTTGTTTATCAACTTACCTTCTGGTGCACAGATTCCACTTCGCGAAGTAGCTGATGTAAGTTACAAAGCAGGTCCAATGCAAATAAGTAGAGATAACACTAATAGAAGAACTTATGTAGGTATTAATGTAAGAGGTCGTGATGTAAAATCGTTGGTAGGCGAAATTAAAACTAAATTAGATGCACAATTAGAACTACCTTCTGGTTATTTTATTCGTTATGGTGGTGCTTTTGAAAATTTAGAACGTGCCAGTAACCGTTTACAAACTGTTGTTCCTATTGCCTTGTTACTCATTTTTGTACTGATATATTTTGCACTAAAATCGTTACCACAAACCTTAATGATTTACATCGCTATCCCAATGGCAACCATTGGTGGTGTTGTAGCATTATGGTTACGAGATATGCCTTTTAGTATTTCGGCAGGTGTTGGTTTTATTGTACTGTTTGGTGTTGCTGTTTTAAACGGATTAGTAATGATTAGTGGACTTAACGAATTAAAAGAAGAAGGAGTAACCAATCTAAAAGATAGAATAATAGAAGGTACAAAGCGAAGAATTAGACCTATTATGTTAACAGCTTTTACAGATGTTTTAGGCTTTTTACCTATGGCAATTTCAGCATCAGCTGGTGCAGAAGTTCAGCGACCTTTAGCAACTGTTGTAATTGGTGGTTTATTAACCTCTACATTATTAACATTATTCGTTTTACCTATATTATATCATTGGGTAGAAAACAAATCATTCAATCTTAGAACTGACAAAAAAGTAATAACAGTTACTGCTATGGTAGCTTTTATGTTTTTGTTGCCAATAACAGGTAACGCACAACAAATAAAAGATTCGTTACCATTTATTTCAATGCAAGAAGCAGTGAAATTGGCTAAAGAAAACTATCCAAGTCTAAAACAACGACAGCTTGAAATTGATAAGCAACAACAATTAAAAGGAACTGCTTTCGATTTTGGTACTACTCAAATTTTTACTGGTGGCGAAGAAATTAACAATGGCACAGGTATTTATACAACTATAGGTGTTGGTCAATCAAATATAGACGTGTTTGGTGTTTCCCCAAAGAGAAAATTACAGGAGCAACGTATTCAGTTAGCCCAAAAAGCCTTTCAGCTTTCAGAATTAGATTTAGAATTGGAAGTTAAAAAGGCGTGGGCAAATGCCTTACAGAGTAAAAGAAAATATAATTTATACAAAGAGTTAGATTCTATTTATACCAACTTTGAAAAAGCAGTTGCATTAAATTATGAAGTAGAAGCTATTTCGCGGTTAGAATATTCGGCTGCCAAAAATCAAGCCTTACAAATTCAGAATAAATTTATGCAATCAAAAAGTGAATATGCTATTGCATTACAACAATTAAATCTATGGTTAGTTTCTAATGAATTTTATACAGTTTCAGATGAAATTGATATAGAGAGCGAAATAAATGTAGAATCCTTTAGTTTAGAAGCACATCCGTTGTATACTATTTCTCAACTTCAAGTCACAGAAGCAGAAGCAAACTATAGAGCTGCTAAAGCCGAAAATTTACCAAAGTTCAACCTTCAAGGTGGCTTGCAAAAAGTAAATGGAAATTCTGGATTTTACACCTATCAAGCTGGTATTTCCATACCGTTTTTATCTGGTACAACAAAAGCACAAGTTAGAACAGCAAAAATTGATAGACAAATTGCCGAATCAAATATGCAGTTCAAACAAAAGGAAGTACAATCTAAATTTAATCAAACTAAAGAAAATTACCAAAAATGGAAAACATCTTGGCTGTTCTATAAGAATGAAGTATTACCACTTATTAAAGAACAAAAAACAGGTGCTTTGTTTGCATATAGAGAAGGAGAGATTGATTACACAGCGTTTACACAACTTATAAAAGAAGCTATTCAATCAGAACTGGAAGCACAAACAGCGTTAGCAAACTATTTAGAAAGTACATTTCAATTACAATATTTTAATCAATAAGAAAATGAAAAATAGATTATATAAATTTTTAGCCATAATAATGTTATCCATTTTTGTTTCTGCTTGCGGAAATAAAGAAAGCCACAAAGAAGACAATGGCAATTCGCATAACGAAGAACAAAATACTGAAGAAAACGATGACCATAAAGAAGACGAAGAAGTGATGCTTTCACAACAACAGTTTGAAGCCTTAAAAATGAAAATAGACACCATTGCTTCACGCAATATGAGTGGTTATGTGGAAGCCAATGGAACTTTAGAAGTACCACCACAAAACGAGGCTGCCATAACATCAGTAATTGGTGCTAATGTAGTTTCTATTGAAGTGATTGAAGGGGATAAAGTGAATAAAGGTCAAGTAGTGGCATATCTTTCACATCCAAATATTATTCAAATGCAAACCAATTATTTAAATGCCTATAGTGATAGTAATTTTTTAAAGAAGAATTATGAGCGTCAACAAAAATTGTACGATGCAGGTGTAGGATCTGGTGCAAATTACCAAAAAGCTGAAGCAGAATATGAAGCCTCAAAGGCAATGGTTCAAGGAATGGCAGCTCAATTACAATTATTAAATATTAGTGCAACGTCGGTTCGCAATGGTAGTATTGCACAACGTATTTCACTACGCAGTCCTATTGAAGGCTATGTGCAAAAGGTAGAAGTAAAAACAGGACAATATGTTGAACCTCAAACCGAACTCTTTGAAATAGTAAATACACATCACGTTCACGCTGATTTAATGGTGTTTGAAAAAGATGTGTATAAAGTTAAGAAAGGTCAAAAAGTAACCTTTAATGTACAAACAATGCAAGATGAAGAATTAACAGCTGAAATTTATTCGGTAAGTAAAACTTTCGAAGACAATCCTAAAGCGGTACACGTACACGCAGAAATTGAGAATAAAAAAGGCATTCTTATTCCTGGAATGTATATTCAAGGAAAAATCCAAACAGAAAATACGAAAACTATGGCGTTGCCCGAAAGTGCCATAGTAAAAGAAGGCGATAGATTTTTCGTGTTTTCGGCGGAAAAAGAAAATGAAGACTGGAGTTTTAAACCTATAGAAGTGCTATTAGGGGCAAAAGATGGTAATTGGATAGCAGTTCAATTTACTGAAGTACAAGATAAAACCACAAAATTTGCTTATAATAATGCGTATTATTTAATAGCTGAAATGAAAAAAGGCGAAACAGAACACGAACATTAATTATGCAAACAATAGAACAATTTTTAGAGTCAAAAGATATACGGGTTACGGCAATGCGTTTATTGATTTATAAGTTTCTTGCAAATAAACAAATAGCAGTAACATTAAGTGATATAGAAAATGCTTTTGAAAAAGCAGATAGAACCACATTGTACAGAACTATTAAAACATTTGAGGAAAAAGCGATAGTGCATCAAATAGACGATGGTACAGGAATTACTAAATATGCTCTGTGTGAAAACGGATGTAATTGTGAAATTGAAACTGATTTGCATTTGCATTTTCATTGCAATAACTGTAATGAAACTATTTGCTTAACAGAACATAAAATCCCTTTAATAAAAGTACCAGATGGTTTTGTGTCAGAAAACGTAAACTTGGTGGTAAAAGGTATTTGTGATAAATGTAGTGGACAATAATTGCACTTCCATTGCACGTATTGGTATTATATTTTTACAATCAAATGAGATAATAATGAAACTGAATTATAAAATACCAAAGTATTTAAAAGATGCTTATAATAAAGAACTTGGTTTATATGAAGTTGCTTTGGCTAACAGTGATTTTACTAATGCGTGGTATCATTTAGAAAGAAGTCACATTATAGGTCAATCTTATCCTATTGAGCATACCTATTCACATTGGTTAATGCTAAAATTTGGATTTAGACAAAAAGATACCAAAGAAGTATTCGGTCAAATTATAAGGCTTATTGTTGGTGGTTGGAAATCATTTATAAATCACGTTCCACTTGGTAATACAGGTGGTGCAAACGTGCCACCATTAAAGCGTATGCCTATTCCAAGTGATATTAAATCATTGTTGTAATAT
>CAZRDG010000193.1:0-5128 GCA_964598775.1 uncultured Lacinutrix sp. | reverse complement strand
GGTTTTCCAACAACGTGATCAAAAGGTACAAAGCCCCAAGCACGAGCATCTAAGGAGTTATTTCTGTTGTCACCCATCATCCAATAATAATCCTGTTTAAAAGTGTAATTGGTTGCCAATTCACCATTGATGTAAATATTATCGCCTTCAACTTTAACATCGTTTCTTTCATACTCAGAAATGACACGTTTGTAAAGAGGTAATATTTTGGAGTTTAATTCTATTGTTTTCCCTGCTTCAGGAATGTATAAAGGACCAAAAAAGTCATTGTTCCAATTGTAATTAGGATTGTGTGGAAATATACTTGGGTCACGTTCGCCTTCTGTAGAAGCATATCTCACAATATTTTCAACACTTGGATGGTTTTTAAACATAGCAATTGCTTTATCTGAGGCAGCAGGAATAATTATCCTTTTACCATCAGGACTATAAATGCCATCAGTAATGTCATATCTTTTGTAAAGTTGGTCCACAATGGTTCTATCAAAACCTTTGCCTTCTTTTAAAATAACTTCATAACTAAATTGAAGTTCTGCTCTATAGGGAAGTTCGTTTTTCTCTCCATTGATATACACATAACCATTTCGAATTTCTAAAGAATCACCGGCAACACCAACACAACGCTTTACCAAGTTGGTTTTTTTGTCAATAGGCTTGTAGTAGTTTCTGTCTGGACGAAAGTTATTCATGTCCAACAAGGTATCAGCAGGTTGATTAAAGACGACAATTTCATTTCTGTCAATCTTTTCAAAACCAGGTAATCTCATGTAAGGCAATTGCAGTTTGTTTAGCCAAGAGGTTTTTCGTTTTGTATAATCATCGTTAAACAAATACGATTTTTTCTTCAATTTTGGCAGTGTATCATGTACCATTGGAGCTGCAACGACTGTCATTGGCACTCTGGCTCCATAATTGTATTTGCTTACCAACAAGAAATCTCCAACTAATAATGATTTTTCTAATGATGACGATGGAATGACATAAGGTTGCATGAAATAAGTATGCACTAAGGTAGCTGCAACCACAGCAAATAATATAGAATTAACCCATTCTCCAGAAGACGATTTTGGATTACCACTTCTATCTTTAACATGCTCAACATCGACCATATAATTGAGATAGTAGTTGTAAAATCCTAAGGTGACTACTGCAAGAATAGTATCAGTATAAGTATTTTTTCCAAAGCTTCTCGCTGTTTCAACCCAAATTACAGGAAACATGATGAGGTTTATAATTGGCAGAAAT
Organism: uncultured Lacinutrix sp.; assembly: GCA_964598775.1. Classification (GTDB taxonomy): domain Bacteria; phylum Bacteroidota; class Bacteroidia; order Flavobacteriales; family Flavobacteriaceae; genus CAJQLB01. Next base: position 3,883 of record CAZRDG010000193.1, on the reverse strand, counting down.
AATAAAATAGTCCACCATGGTGAACGATTGATAATTTTCATTAAAACTATAGCATTATAAACAGGAACAAACGCTTCCCAAGCTTTATGTCCTGCTTTTATGTAGAGTTTCCAAGTACCAAGTCCGTGAATTACTTGAATTATTATAAAAACGATAAACCATTCTGTCCAAGTCATAACCTTACTATTTTGTTAGTTTGTTATTCTAAATTCTTTATTGTTACACAAATAAAAGGCATTAACCTATATTTAACACGTCTTTCATTGTAAAAATTCCTGTTTTACCAACAATCCATTCGGCTGCAATGACAGCTCCCAAGGCAAAACCTTCTCTGTTTTTTGCTGTATGCTTAATTTCAATAGTATCAACGGTTGAGTCATATGACACAATATGAGTTCCTGGTACATCTTCTATGCGTTTTGCCAAAATTGGAATGGTATCAGGACCTTTTTGGTCTAAACTCCAATGCTGATAATTAGAATTTTTAATAATTCCTTCTGCTAGTGTGATTGCTGTTCCGCTTGGCGCATCTAATTTTTGAGTATGATGTATTTCTTCAATGTTCACCTTGTATTTATCAAGGTGAGCCATCATTTTTGCTAATTGCTTATTAAGTTCAAAAAAAATGTTTACACCTATACTAAAATTTGAAGCATAAATAAAAGCGCCATCTCGTTCTTTGCACAATCTAGTAATATCATCATAATCTTTAAGCCAACCAGTTGTACCCGAAATAACAGGGACATTGTTGTTTAACGCTTTGGAAAGATTACCGACAGCAGCACTCGGAACACTAAAATCAATAGCAACGTCTGCTTTTGTAATATCATAATCTGTGATGTGCTTATCTATTTTTAGGACGATGTCATGGCCACGCGAGAGTGCTATTTGTTCAATAGTTTTTCCCATTTTGCCATAACCAAGTAGTGCTATTTTCACGTCTAAAATTTAAATCCTAAAGTTAAACCTAGATTAGTTGTAGCATCAAGCTCATTAAAATCAAAATGTGGCTTCAATGCTAAATTATCATCAATGTTATATTGTAGTAAATGTGCATCAACATTGGCATCAATAATATTTAAGGCATAAAGACCAATGGTGACTAATAGTGAAATTTCTTTATTACGTCTTAGCGTTCTTTGCGCACGTATCAATGCGTCATTCGAAATCTGCGGAGAAGATAAAGGATTGCCATTACTGTCTGTTCCCCAAAATTCATCAGTTGCAAAACCAGCTAGTCTGCTTTTGTAAGCACTTCTATAGCGTTTGTATTCGTTGTTGTTATCGACATAAAAGTAAATTCCAGTACCTAATGCTGCATACACAATAGGGATTTTCCAGTATTTCTTATTGTAAGCTTGCCCAAGTCCTGGTAAAATTGCTGAGTAAAATGCAGCTCTTGCAGGCGTTAAAGGGTCAATGGCTTCATTAATAATGGAGTCTTGTACAACAATGTTTTTATTGTCTATAATGCCTTCCTCTGCTTTGGTTTCTTCTTGTGCAAAAGAAAAAGTAGATATAAGTCCGACGAAAAATAATAGAAAACCGAGTTTATTTTGCACGTTGCACTAATTTTTTAATCCGATTGAAATCTTCTTCTGAATGGAATGGAATTGTGATTTTTCCTTTACCATTCTTTGAGACTTTAACGTCTATTTTGTGACCAAAGTATTCTGAAAAATCTTTAATGCCTTTTTTAACAAACTTTGGCAATTCTTCTTTCTCAGGTTTTACAGTTTCAGTTGTTCCTTTAAAATTTCTAACGAGGTTTTCTGTTTCTCGTACAGATAATTTATTGGTTATAATGTTTTCGTAAATATCTAACTGTTCGGTTTGGTCTTCAATATTGATGATAGCTCGACCATGACCCATTGAGATAAAACCATCACGAATACCAGTTTGGATGATTGGATCTAATTTTAACAAACGCAAGTAATTAGCAATGGTTGAACGTTTTTTACCAACACGCTCGCTCATTTGCTCTTGTGTTAGATTGATTTCGTCAATCAAACGTTGGTAGGATAAGGCTATTTCAATTGGATCTAAATCTTGGCGCTGAATATTTTCAACCAAAGCCATTTCCAACGATTCTTGGTCGTTGGCAATACGAATGTATGAAGGTATGGTTTCAAGACCAATTAATTTGGATGCTCTAAAACGACGCTCACCAGAAACCAATTGGTATTTGTTAAAATCAAGTTTTCTAACGGTTATGGGTTGAATAACACCAAGTTCTTTGATAGAAGATGCTAGTTCACGTAATGTTTCTTCATTAAAGGTGGTTCTAGGCTGAAATGGATTCACTTCAATGGAGTTGATGTCTAACTCGACTATATTACCTATAACCTTATCTGCATTTTTATCTTTAACCGATTTGATATCGTTTGATGGATCATTTAAAAGAGCCGATAACCCTCTACCTAGTGCTTGTTTTCTAGTTGCCTTCGCCATTAGTCGCCATTTTTTGTTATAATTTCTTTTGCCAAACTTAAGTAATTTGTAGCTCCTTTGCTGCTTACATCATAATTTATAATGCTCTCACCATAACTCGGTGCTTCACCTAATTTTACATTTCGCTGGATGATAGTTGTAAATACCATATCGTTGAAATGTTTCTGAACTTCTTCAACGACTTGGTTTGATAAGCGTAAACGCGAATCATACATCGTTAATAAAAGCCCTTCAATATCCAATTCTGGATTGTGGATTTTCTGAACGCTTTTAATGGTATTCAATAACTTACCAAGACCTTCAAGAGCAAAATATTCACATTGAATAGGAATAATTACAGCATCTGCAGCTGTTAAAGCATTTAAGGTTAAAAGCCCTAGAGAAGGAGCACAGTCTATGATGATATAATCATAAGCTGGCTTTAAGTGCGTGATTGCTTTTTTCAGCATGGATTCACGCTCATCTTTATCAACCAATTCAATTTCAATAGCGACCAAATCAATATGTGCAGGAATAATATCAACGTTAGGAGCAGAGGTTGGTATAATACATTCTTCTGCTGAACTTGTATGTTCTAAGAGCTGGTATGTACCTACTTCAACTTGTTCTACATCAATACCTAAACCTGAAGTTGCATTAGCTTGAGGATCAGCATCAATAAGTAGAACTTTTTTTTCTAGTACACCTAAAGAAGCTGCTAAATTTACTGAAGTTGTTGTCTTGCCGACGCCACCTTTTTGGTTAGCAATTGCTATGATTTTACCCATTAATCGATTTGGTTTAAGGAAACTCAAAAATACAATTTATTATGGGTTTAAAAAACGTAAGTTGTTAACAATGATTGAACAAAAAAGCGACCAAATTGGTCGCTTTTTTTGCATTATTGGTTGGATGCTAATCATCCTCAGGCATTAATATACCTAGAAAATAATTTTCATCCAAAAATTCATTCGCAACTTGTTTGATAGCATCAATTGTGAGCGCATTTATAGCATCTTCAGTTTTTAAAACTTTTGATGCATCATTACTTTCTTGCATCGCCGTAGTTAAACTTGATAGCCAGAAACGGTTAGTTTTTGAGTCTTCTCTAAACTTTTGCAATTTAGATTCTTTAACTTTATTTAAATCTTCAAGAGTTGGACCATCTTGTTTTATTTTTTCAACTTCAGATAAAGCAGCAGCAACTAATTTATCGACGTTTTCAGGGCCACAAGGGAAAGAGATACTAAAGGTAACACCTGGAAAGCTCAATTTTCTAAAAGAACCATTGGCTCCAACACCATAAACACCACCTTCTTCTTCTCTAAGCTTTTCAATTAATTTTATAGTCAATATTTCACCAAGAGCTGAGACTTCGAGGCTTTTCTTTTCTGAGACGAAGCAGCTGGTCTTTTGTCTGTATCATGACTCATAAGCATTTTAATAAAGTCTT
>CAZRDG010000192.1:0-5131 GCA_964598775.1 uncultured Lacinutrix sp. | reverse complement strand
AGGGGTTTTTTGTTGCTAGACAACATTTTTACCAATAGGTTTTTACTGTCGTTAAACCAATTGATGATACTTCCCATATTGGCATTAATATTGGCTTCTGAGATTTTTGAAGCCGTTCTTGTAAGCACATCCAAAACCCAAACTTCAACACCTTTATCTGAAGTGTTTAGAAAAGCCATTTTGGTTTCATCAGGAGACCAACTAAAATAAGATAATCTCGGATTTTGCGGCAGCCCTTTCACTTGAGTTGCATCTTTATCTGTCGTTTTTTTTACTTTTAGGTTGTTGTAAAATCTGGTTCTGCTTCCAATATTGGTCACAGGATTAATGCGCAAACCTGCAAGTCTTAGTTCTTCTTCAGACAATTCTGCAATAGATTTAAACTGATCTCTGAAAATGAGAATCATTTGATCTCCTTTGCTGTCAATTAATACGCTTGGCGCGAGGGTAACATCAGCTAAATCTGCAATTTGTTTTGGAGGCGTTTGATAGGTTAAATTGTCTTGAGCATAACCTGTGAGTATAAAAAGCACACTCATTAATTTTAATAAAGTCTTCATGTTGGTTAACTATTTTTTTGTGCCATTCAAGATAAGGAAAATCATGGTTGTAAATTGTTTACTTGATGTTAAATTTGAAATCGTATAGCATCACGAATTTAACAAGTTTTTTTACTTTCGTATTCCCATTTATAAAGCATTAATTTGTAAGTTTATAATTCCAATAAAAAACTAACTATGTATAATTCAAAAATAATAGGTTTAGGCAAGTATCTTCCTGAACATGTGGTAACCAATGACGATTTATCCAAAATGATGGATACGAATGATGAATGGATTCAAGAACGTACTGGAATAAAAGAGCGACGTTGGATAAAAGAAGGCACTGATGACACATCAGCTGTTATGGGAGCCAAAGCTTCTAAAATGGCTATTGAGCGTTCTGGACTAACTAAAGATGACATTGATTTTATTGTGTTTGCTACCATGACACCTGATTATTATTTTCCTGGTTGTGGCGTACAAATTCAAGATATGTTAGACATGAAAAACGTTGGAGCCATTGATATCCGAAATCAATGCTCAGGTTTTGTGTATGCCTTGTCTGTTGCAGATCAGTTTATTAAAACAGGAATGTATAAAAATATTTTAGTGGTTGGTGCAGAATATCACAGCAACGGATTGGATAAAAGCACAAGAGGACGTGGTGTTACTGTAATTTTTGGCGATGGAGCTGGAGCGTGTGTGCTTACCAGAGAAGAAGATACCACTAAAGGGATCCTTTCAACACACTTGCATAGTGAAGGCAAATATGCAGATAAATTGATCGTTGAAGCACCAAGCATTAGGCATTGGGTTCCTGAGATATTGGAAGCAAAAGACGAAGATTTATCGTATTTCCCTTATATGGATGGTACCTTTGTGTTTAAGCATGCCGTGGTTCGTTTTAGCGAAGTGATTGTAGAAGGATTGATGAAAAACGGACTCAAAAAAGAAGATATTGATATGTTGATTCCTCACCAAGCGAATTTACGTATTGCACAATTTATCCAGAAAAAATTCAGACTGCGTGACGACCAAGTGTTTAACAACATCATGAACTATGGCAATACAACTGCAGCCTCTGTAGTGATTGCACTTACTGAAGCTTGGGAACAAGGTAAAATTAAAGAAGGTGATAATGTGGTATTAGCTGCTTTTGGCAGCGGCTTTACTTGGGGAAGTGCTATTATTAAGTGGTAAATAATATATAAAAAAACCTGAAACAAAGTCTGCTTCAGGTTTTTTAGCTATTAACCAACATTAACATTTACTAAAAATGTTCTTACCTATAAGACGTAAAAACCACAATTTTATTTCATGAGGTATGCATTTTTATACAAACTTTAACATATTGTACCGCATAATAGAACATCGACATCATTTATAAAGGAAAAACCCGAAGTTTTCACTTCGGGTTTTTTATTAATAACCAAACATTAACACTAACCATCAACTATTTATGTAGGCTATTAAATGTTTTTATCTAGAAGATTCCTCCTCCTTCTGTTTCATTGTCGTCTCTTTGTTTACGAGCCTTTGCTCTGTATTTTCCACCACCAAAACGATAGTTCAATCCAACACTCCAAATGTTGCTTTCCCAATTAAATTCTACATTTTGTCTAAATGGCCTGTAAGCATCTGCAGCAAACTTCATAGTGTTAAACACGTCATTGTAGTTAAAGCTAAAGGTTGCCTTGCTATCTAAGAAGGTGTAACGCATTCCAAGATTTACAAATTTCATGGCCTTAACATCAAACTGGATACTCTCATTGGTACCTCTATAGAATCCAAAAGCTGTAAAGCTTAAGCTATTACTCACTTTAAAGTTGTTGAATACTCTAAAGTTGTAAGCAACGTTATCAACCGAAACACTTTCTAAAACAATGTCAGCCTCAGTTGCAGTTTCTACAGGAGCAGTTAAACGCTCACTGATACTTTTTTGAGTTTGTGAGTACAAATCAAAACTTGCATTTAAACTCCACCATTTTGTTGGACGATAATTACTTGATACTTCAACTCCATATGAAGAAGTATTGTCAAAGTTATCGTCAGTTAATATTAATCGGTTAAAGTCTGCTCTATCAATTAAGACAACAGTTGAAATTTCGTCGTTAATTCTTCTATAAAACACTCCAGCTGTAATGCTACCTTTTTCAAGATTTCTGGTATAGTTGGTTTCAAAAGAGTTGGTTAACTGAGGTAATAAATCTTGATTTCCAAACTTAGAAATTAATGGTGTATTAAATTCTGGCAAAGGATTTATCTGACCAACTCCAGGTCTGTCAATACGTCTGCTATAGCTAAACTGAAATGAGTTTTTCTCTGATGCATTATAAGTTACAAATGCTGAAGGATACAACTGGAAATAGTCATTAGTAAATGGAATTTCAGTAACTGCATTTGTGATCAGGTCTGTTTCTTTAGCAAACGACTCTTCTTTTACACCTTCAGCTCTTAATCCTAATTGAATGTTCCACTTATCATATTGTTTGCTATAGTTAGCATAAGCTGAGTAAATATCTCTGCTAAAATCAAAATAAGTAAGCGATGGAATATAATCACCATCTATGTTTTGTGAACGACCATTAGATTCGTAATTAATTACGTTATTGAACAATCTAGCTTGTAAACCAAATTCTAATTTTGAGGTTTCAGACAAAGGGTCAACATAATCTAAGTTAATCGATGTATTATCTCTTTCTGTTTTGTTTAGCTCAAAAAAGTTAGGCCTATTATTTGCAGATCCAGAAAACGTGTTGTTTGTATCTGAATCACCTTCATAAGTATTATAGTCCACTTCTAACTCTATATTTTGTCCTTCTTTATCAAATTTATGAACATAGTTAAAGTTGTATTGATCAGAACTATTATCACCTTCATTTGTAATTAGTTGATCTTGGAAGGAATTATCACTATAAAAGATATTTGTCATAGCATCTGTTCCACCATCAAAGAGATTTTTACTAGTAAATACTGAGATCGTGTTTTTATCGTCCATGTAAAAATCGACTCCAACTTTAAATACATTTGATTTACGCTTGTCTAGAACATCTACAAGTTGAAGCGTATTTTGCTCAATTCTATCAATAAAACCATAGTTGGCATTTCTTGAAATGTTATTACTGTAATTGCCATAAAAATTGAACTTGCCATTTCTGTAATTCATGTTTAATGAACTATTGAATTTTGGCTCTAATTCATAACTGAAATTAGTACTTAAATTACCATTAAAGCCAACCATTGTGTTTTTGTGTAATACAATATTAATGATACCACTCATACCATCTGGATCGTATTTAGCTGATGGATTGGTAATTAATTCTACCGATTTTATGGCACTAGACGGAATTTGTTTTAGTAATTGAGCAGTTGGAATGTTAGATAATTTTCCATCTACCATTACACGTACGTTTTGGTTACCTCTCAAGCTGATGTCACCAGTTTGCGCGTCAACACTTACCGAAGGAATACCGACCATAAGCTCAGAAGCGGTTCCAGAAGCAGCCAGGTCTTTACCAATACTAATAACCTTTCTATCTACCTTTTGTTGGATTGTTGAGGTTTCTGCAACAATCGTCACTTCGTCCAAACTAGCAGCTTCTTCTACAAGTCTAAGTTCTCCTAAATTGAATTTTCTATTTTTTGGAGTAATATTTAATTCCTTAACAATAGCTTTGTAACCAATATATTGTGCAGTTACAGTAATTTTTCCTTCAGGGATTTTGGTAATTTCAAAGGTTCCGTCTTCTTGTGTTATACTTCCAGTAACAATTTCTCCCTTTTCATTTTTAATAATGATATTGACATAAGGAAGAGGTTCATTTAGTCCTTCATCTATAACTTTTCCAGATATAGAACCGTCTACTAATTCGGTGCCTGTATTAAAATTGTTTGCGAATGTGCTTTGTAAGGTAAGTGATACCAAAACACATAGTGTGATTAGTTTTTTCATTGATTTTTGATTGATTGATGAATTGTTTTTTTATAAATGCTTTTCACTACATTTATACCTAACAGACGACTATAACAGGTTGCTGTTACTTTTTTTAACACGCATTAACATTTTTTTAACATTTCTATGCAAAAGACACTAGTTTTTGGAGCTTCATTAAAACCTAATAGATATTCTAACTATGCGATACAGCGCTTGGTAGCAAACAATCACGACGTAGTAGCTTTTGGATTGAAAGCAGGTGAGGTTGATGGTGTGAGCATTGATACAACTTTAAAACCTTATAAAGATATTGATACTGTAACCCTTTATTTAAATGCGAAAAGACAAAAAGAGTATTATGACTATATTATAAGCTTAAAACCAAATAGAGTCATCTTCAATCCTGGAACAGAAAATCCTGAATTTTTTCAGTTATTGAAAAATCAAAATATCAACTTTGAAATAGCCTGTACTTTGGTATTACTTTCTACGAATCAGTATTAAGCCAATAAAGGTTAATAAACCATTAATTGGTAGTAACTCGTAACCTAATACATAGCCTCCAAGTTTTTCAGGTGGAATATTGCCAATGATGGTAATCAATATCACTGAGCAAACAGCAACTATCCAAACATACTTGTCTTTAACTTGATAC
>CAZRDG010000191.1:0-5178 GCA_964598775.1 uncultured Lacinutrix sp. | reverse complement strand
AGTAAATCAATAGTGTCATCAATATTATCATTACCAAAATTAGCAATAAAAAAAGCTGAAGCAGCACCAATAAAACTTGAACGCTTTAATTTTGTAGGATCTATCATTGCTGGTGTATCGTAATTAGTATGAATGTATCTGTCTGGCCAATCATGCAAGTAAATAGCTGGAATTGAAAATGAACCTTCAGCAAACACCTGAAAATCACTTCCCATGTGAAAATTTCCAAGAACAGAATGTAAAGCTTCTTTACCACCTTCTTCTGAAACCATAGGATATTTGGTAGTGACTCCACTTGCGTAATCATCAGATCCCTTCTTTAAAAACGCTCCAAAGGCTTCAGCAATATCATGAACAAAATTTGGTAAACTTTGTGGACTTTTGGACACATGAAAAATAGCTTTGGTTTCAGGACTGCCACCAACCATATCCATGTGTATATTGGTTTTAATATTTTGAGCTAACTCAGGCTTAAAATTTAGCAATGCAGTGGTACCTTCAATTTCTGGCGACCAAATAAATCTGATAGTTCGTTTTGGTCGATCAATTTTACCCTCATCAATTAGTTTTTTAAGCGTTCGAGCTACTTCAAGAATAGCGACACAACCACTTGCATTGTCGTTAGCTCCAGGACGTGGATGATCTAAATGGCAAGTAAATGCAATTTCTTGCTGCCTTAAGTTGGCATCTGAACCTTCAATTACTGCTGTAAGAATGTCATAAAATCCAGGATGTCTTCCTGCATTTATTTTAGCATGTAAACGAATTGTTTCACCCGATTTAAGTCTATTTTGAAATGCTCTGGCTTGTTTTAAAGACAACATAAATGCGAATGTTTTAGTCTCTGAAAATGAGTCTAAATGTCCCCATCGAATGAGGTTGTCATTTTCTTTATACCAAGCGGTCACTTGATTTTGTGCATAACTTAAAATTCCGGTAGCTCCATACTTTTCAACTGCCAAAGGAACAACAGCACTAGGTTGTGAAGATGTTAATACTAATTTTCCCTTGACTTCTTTGCCTATATAATTCTCCTCAGAATTTCCTGTTCCAATATCAACAAGTTCGGCCATTACATCTCCACTATGACTGTCCTGAGCCACTACCAAAGGAATCGATTCCCAATCTGCAATCTTTAAGGAATTTTGCCAAGAACCATTTTTATTGCTTTGTTCCCAAAGTTCTGCAAACTCAACATCCCAAGCCAATCTCGCCTTTTGAGTTCCATACATGGTTCTGCCATCAGTTGGGATTTTAATCATTTCAATGCCTTCCAAGTTATATTCTTCCAGTTTTTGAGAAATGAAATTAACAGCATTGGAATACCCTTCTGAACCTCGCATTCTATGTTGACGTGAAATATATTCTAAATTACGTTTAGCAGATTCACCAGATAGTTCCTCATTTAAATGAGCTACAAGCACTTCTTGCCCTAATGGAATATTTTGAGAAATACTAATTAATGGAATGAAAAAAGAAAATACGAATATGATTTTGGTAAAACGTAAATTCTGTTGAATAAAATTGAACATGATGAGTTGGTTATGTTATACGAAAAATAGCAACATTATTAAATAATACTTTCTAAAGGTAGCTAATTTTGTTTTATCTCCAACTTATGTTTTTATCTACTGTGGTATGAAACTAGGCCTTCAATAGGACGTCTTGCAAAATTACCAACAGTAAAGCCCATTTCATTAGCAACTTCTTTTATTTCATTTTGAGAAAGGTAAGCAATAGAACCAGCAAAATGCACTGGAACATTTGGTAGTACATCATTAAATTGCAATATCATATTCTTTGCAAACAAACGAATGCCATTTTTAATCAGATTTTGAATATAGTCAGAATCTTTATTGAGAAACATAAACTCAGCGAATGATGCTAAATATGCATTTGGATTGGGCTGTTTATAGAGGTTATATTTAATATAATCTGAATCTAAATTAAACTTTTCAGCCAAGGAAACTTTCAAATTTTCTGGCATGTGATTAAAATAATAATCCCTAATCAATTGTTTTCCAAAATAATTTCCTGAAGCATCATCCATAATTGAATATCCTAGCGATTTTACTCGTTGTTCTAATGACTTCCCGTTAAAATAACTGCAATTAGATCCTGTACCTAAAATACAAACAACAGCTGGTTCCAATTGACTACCAACCGTAGCATAAACAGCTGCATAAGTATCTTCCTTTACTTGTACTTCAGCATTCACAAAAAACTCTTCCAAAACCTGCTTTAATAACAATCTAGGCTTTTCAGTACCACAACCTGCTCCATAAAAAAAGATTTGCTTAACGTCATTTTTTACTTGACTAATAGCTTCGTTGCTCTTTATAATTTTTATTAGTTTTTTTTCACTCAATATGGCAGGATTCATGCCCTTGGTTCTTTGCTTTTCTAATAATTGCTTCCCTTTTTTATCAATGGCTAACCAATCACATTTTGTGGAACCACTATCAACAATAAAAATCATATGCCTAAGATTTGTGTATAAAAAAAACTGCTAATCAAAAGTAATGATTAGCAGTGTATATAATTAAGAATATTATAAGTTGTGAATATATTCTATTAAATCTACCAACTTATTTGAGTACCCAAATTCATTGTCATACCAAGACACTACTTTAAAGAAATTGGAATTCAACTCAATCGCTGCATCAGCATCAAAAATACTAGCATGAGTATCTCCAACAAAATCTTGAGATACTACAAGTTCATCTGTATAGCCTAAAACTCCTTTCATTGAAGTTTCAGATGCTAATTTGAATGCTTTTTTAATTTCGTCTAGTGAAGTTTTATTTTTTGTCCTGAAGGTTAAATCTACAACCGAAACATCAGCGGTTGGAACTCTGAAGGCCATTCCTGTTAATTTTCCATTTAACTCTGGAATAACTTTACCAACAGCTTTTGCAGCACCAGTAGATGCTGGAATAATGTTTAACAATGCACTTCTTCCTCCTCTAAAGTCTTTTCTAGATGGACCATCAACAGTTAATTGTGTTGCAGTAGTAGCGTGAACAGTCGTCATCAATCCCTCTTCTAAGCCAAAATTATCATTGATAACTTTTGCTATTGGCGCCAAACAGTTTGTTGTACAAGACGCATTAGACACAATAGTATCTGAAGCATCTATTTTATGATTATTTACTCCCATTACAAACATTGGTGCATCACTAGATGGAGCAGATATCACTACTTTTTTAGCTCCTGCCATAATGTGGTAATTAGCGGTTTCTAATGTTGTAAAAATTCCAGTACATTCAGCAACAATATCTGCACCAACTTCATCCCACTTCAAGTTTTTTGGATCACGCTCGGCAGTCACTCTAATTGATTTACCATTAACAAAAAGATTCCCCTCTTTGACTTCAATAGTCCCATCAAAACGTCCATGAACAGAATCATATTCTAATAAATAAGCTAGATGTTCAACATCCAATAAATCATTAATTGCAACAACGTCCACATCTGGTCTGTTTACTGTTGCTCTAAAAACGATTCTACCTATTCTACCAAATCCGTTAATTCCTATATTAATTTTTGACATAGTTTTATTTCAATTTTTTTTAAGTTGTCATTATATCTGACACTCGTAATAATTCTAAATTTATTTCTGATTTTCCTTTTATAGCTTTCTCTAAAGGAGTTAATTCCATTTTGTTATCGAGCAGCCCAACCATATAATTTGTTTTGCCTTCCAATAAAGTTTCAACTGCTTTTACACCCATTCTACTTGCTAATACGCGATCAAAACATGAAGGGCTCCCTCCTCGTTGTATATGTCCTAAAACAGAAACACGTACATCGTAATCTGGCATGTTTTCATCTACATAATCTTTCAGTTCGAAAACACTCTTCCCTATTTTATCTCCTTCAGCTACAACCACGATACTTGAAGATTTTCCTGACTGCTTACTTCGTTTTAAAGAATCTACAAGTCGATCTAAACCTAAATCTTCCTCTGGTATAAGAATTTCTTCAGCTCCAGCTCCAACACCAGCATTTAAGGCAATATGACCAGCATCACGTCCCATAACTTCCACAAAAAATAAGCGGTTATGTGAACTTGCCGTATCTCTAATTTTATCAATGGCTTCAACCACTGTATTTAGCGCTGTATCGTATCCTAATGTGTGTGTTGTACCATAAATATCATTGTCAATTGTTCCAGGTATACCAATTACTGGGAAGTCGTACTCTTCATTAAAAATTAGTGCACCAGTGAACGATCCATCACCTCCAATAACAACCAAACCACCAACACCAGCACTGACTAGACTGTCATATGCTTTTTTACGACCTTCTTTTGTTCTGAATTCATTAGATCGCGCCGATTTCAAAACAGTTCCTCCTTTATTAATAATTCCTTTAACGCTACGAGCGTTCATTAATTTAAAGTCACCTTCTATTACACCATCATAACCTCTGTATATACCAACGCACTCAATATTATGATATGCACAAGTACGAACTACAGATCGAATTGCAGCGTTCATTCCTGGAGCATCACCACCTGAAGTTATCACTCCTATTTTTTTGATATTTTTAGGCATTTTTGATATTTGAAAGAGTAAAGCTAATAAAGAAAAACAACAAAAAAGCTATGTTTTATCATATTTTAACTAAATCCTAAAACTCAAACGTTTTCGTTGAAAAATAATTTATTGTAAGTTCAAAAATTGTTCGATTTCTGAACATTAGTGGAGTCTATTTTCTTGATTTTATTGAATTCCGAAAGTTGATTATCTGACTCTTTTGACTTCTTTTTTGGATTCTGTTTCAATACACTTTCATTCTTCTTAAATAATTTTTGAAAAAGTTCATTTAGGTTATCAAATTCTACATTATACGAAATACCTAAACCTTGTGTATAACCAATTTGTTCTCCAAAATTCTGGATGCTATTTTCTCTGTTGAAGAATTTTAGAGATAATGTTCTATCCTCATTCAACAAAACTTCAACTTCAAAATCTCCAGCAATGACAGTTTCATTGACTCCTCCAACTGGAACTCCAACTTTTCCATTAATTAGGACACGATCACTTAACCTTGTAGACAAGGTCACTCCTACTCTACTATCAGTAACATAATTAGGATTATTCTCACCGATTTCCAGAATTTATAAACAAGTGTCTTTTTATGACACTGCACTGGGCTCTACTAAATATTCTT
>CAZRDG010000190.1:0-5230 GCA_964598775.1 uncultured Lacinutrix sp. | reverse complement strand
ACAGTAATGGCAACTGGAATCTCTGGAGGTGAAGGTGCTGGAGTAATGTTTGAACTCGATTCTATGGATGCAACAGCTGATATTTTAAAAGCTGGAGGTTGGACCTTATTAACTGCTATTAATTTGATGCTATTTAGTTTGCTTCACAATCCTTGCAGCACTACCATTTACACCATTTATAAAGAAACCAAAAGTGCTAAATGGACAGCTGTAGCATCCATAATGCCTGTAATTTTAGGTTTTATTGTTACCTTCTTGGTGGCGCAAATCTGGAGACTTTTTTAATTAACATCCACAACCATCACTACCACAAGATTTGGAGTTCTTTTTTTTAGGCGACCAAATATACTTTCGCACCAAAAAGGTAATGGCTAAAAGTCCAATTACTGCAATGATTATATTTTGAGAGATTTCAGCCATTAGTTTAAAATTTGATACGCTATTAGTGCTACAACATAAGCAATAAACGACATACCAAATAATTGAATCATTGGCCATTTCCACGTATTGGTTTCTCGTTTTACAATAGCTAAGGTACTCATACATTGCATTGCAAAGGCATAAAAGAGAAGTAATGAAATTCCTGAAGCGAGTGTAAAGACTTTGTTTCCATTATCATGTACTTCATTAGCCATTCTGTTTTTTATAGTTTTATCATCATCGTCCAAAGCACTTCCTACACTGTAAATGGTTGCTAACGTTCCTACAAAAACCTCACGAGCGGCAAATGAAGTCACTATACCAATGCCTATTTTCCAATCATATCCAAGAGGTCGAATAGCTGGCTCAATAGTTTTTCCAACGATACCAATAAAAGAATGTTCTAATTTATAAGCGGCAATTTTATTTTCTAGTTGTTCACCTTTTAGTTCTGGATAGTTCTCCTCAACAATAGAGTCAGCATTCTTAAAATCTTTTCCTGGACCATAGGATGCTAAAATCCATAGTACAATGGAGATGGCTAAAATTATTTTACCTGCTTCAAAAACGAACGTTTTTGTTTTTTCTAAGACAGTTAATGCCACGTTTTTTAATAGTGGCAATTTGTAATTAGGCATTTCAACTACAAAAAATGTTTTTCTGTTGGTTTGTAGTATTTTATCTAAAATGTAAGCTGAAAAAATAGCCATTCCAAAACCAACCAAATACAATAGCATTAATGTGAGTGCTTGGTAGCTCAGTCCTAAAAAACGACCTTCAGGAATCACTAAGGCAATAATAATTAAGTACACAGGAAGTCTTGCAGAGCAAGTTGTAAATGGAGTTACTAAAATGGTAATTAAACGTTCTTTCCAGTTTTCAATATTTCTGGTTGCCATAATGGCTGGAATTGCACATGCTGTACCTGAAATTAAAGGCACAACACTTTTCCCGCTAAGCCCAAAACGACGCATGATTCTATCCATTAAAAATACCACACGACTCATATAGCCACTTTCTTCCAATACTGCAATAAACAAGAATAAAAAGGCAATTTGAGGAATAAAAATCACAATGCCACCAATGCCTGCAACTACACCTTCGGCAATTAAATTGGTAAATTTTCCACCTTCAGGGAAAGTCATTTTTATCCAATCTGCTAATGAGGCAAAAGAGCTATCAATAAAATCCATAGGTACTGTTGCCCAATCATAAATGACTTGAAATATGGTGAGTAGAATGACAAAGAAAATTAAATAACCCCAAACCTTATGTGTAAGAATCTTATCAAATTTGGTTCTTAAATCTGTTGCTTTTGATTTATCAATGGTTTGCCCTTCTTTTAAAGTGTTGTTTATAAATTGATAACGTTTAATAGTTTCTTTTTGCTGTAACCGTTTTAATTCGCTTTTAGTTTTGGTTTTAAATTTTGAAAAATCAAGCTCATTTCTATCAATTTTACCAAAATTAGCGTCCTGACTAATAACGACCCAAAGCTTGTATAAATCCTGATTAGGGAAGGCTTTTTTAAGATTTGCAAAATATTCACTATCAATTGTTGATGTGTCTAAACATGGTTCAATGGACAGATTTTTATAATTTTCTATGAGTGTTTTTAACTCCTGAATGCCTTCATTTTTTCTAGTACTTACAAGCGCAATTTTCGTTTTAAGCTCTTGCTCAAGCAATTCAATATTTAAAGAAATTCCTTTTCTAGACATTCTATCAGCCATGTTTACGACTAATATTGTTGGGATTTTTAAGTCTTTTATTTGAGTAAAAAGGAGAAGGTTTCGTTTTAAGTTCTCAACGTCACTTACAATAACTGCAACATCAGGAAAATCTTTATCATTTTTATTTAAAAGCAGCTCAATGACCACGTTCTCATCTAGCGATGATGCATTTAAACTGTATGTTCCAGGTAGATCTAATACATGAGCTTTAACACCACGAGACAGTTTACAAATACCTTCTTTCTTATCTACAGTAATACCTGGATAATTTCCGACTTTCTGATTTAAACCTGTTAAGGCATTAAAGACAGACGTTTTTCCTGTATTTGGATTCCCGATTAATGCAACGTTGATTTGTTTACTCATTAACCTTTTCAATTATAATTAATGCAGCAGTTTCTTTTCTAATCGATAAATAGGAGTCGTTAATATTTAAATACATTGGGTCGTGAAAAGGTGCAACTTGTAATAATTCAACAATGTTGCCAGGCAAACATCCCATTTCTAGAAGTTTTAATGGGATATCTTCTGACGAGCTATCAATAATTACAGCTCGTTGTCCTTTTTTTAAATCAGCAATAGTTAAGGGCATCCTTATTTAGATTCATTTTAAAGAAGCAAAAGTAGTAAAAAGTTTATTCTTTATAAGAAGCTTTTAACGTTTTTATATCTTCAATTAAGCGTTCAATTTCTTTTGGGTCTGTACCATCGTAGTAACCTCTTATTTGTCGTTCCTTATCAATGAGCATAAAATTTTCAGTATGTACCATATCAAATGGACCACCATCGCCATCATCTTTTACTGCTAAATATGATTTTCTTGCGAGCTCATAAATTTGTTTTTTGTCACCTGTTACCAAATTCCACTTAGAAGCATTAACACCTTTTTCTTGAGCATAACGCTTTAATTGGGCTACAGTATCTATCTCAGGAGTTACAGTATGAGACAGCATTTTTACTTCCTTATCTGTAATAAAAGCTTTTTGAACTTCATGCATGTTTTTGGTCATGACAGGACAAATGGTCTGACATGTAGTGAAAAAGAAATCGGCTACGTAAATTTTATCTTTATAGTCGTCTTGAGTTATAGTTTCGCCATTTTGATTAATCAAGCTAAAGTCAGCAATTTTGTGATACTTTTTTTGATATTGAATCGTGCTATCTACCAATTCTGCATTTACTGAAGCTGGTTGATAAATGGGCAGCTTTTTTTCAACCTTTAGTAAGTTATAGAAAACGGAAATGATGATTACTGATAGAATGGCTAAAACAATTCCTATAAACTTGAATCTTTTTAAGAGATCTAACATGAACTAAAATGTCTTTGTTTTTAGATGACTGCAAAAATACAACACATTGCTTATAATTTAGTATTTTTAACAATGAATTGATTGCAATGAAAAGAATTTTAAATATGATTGCATTGTTACTAATTTTAGTAGCAAATGCTCAAGACTTTGATTCAGTTGTTGAAGCAGAAACTAAAGCAGCGCTTAAACGCGTTAATTTTGTAAGAAATTTAAACACTGGAAATTACGACTTAAAATACCATAGACTTGAGTTTGAGGTTGACCCAAACGTTGCTTTTATCTCTGGTGATATTACCGCTTATTTTGAAGCCAAAGAAAATTTAAGTCAAATAACTTTTGAGATTGATGAAGTACTGACGGTTTCACAAGTTCTGCAGCGAGGAAATTCCTTAAACTTTACTCAAAACGCAAATGATGAAGTCGTTATTACCTTACCTCAAACGCAAAATGCTGGAGTTTTAGATTCCTTAACCATTTCGTATTCTGGAAACCCAATTAGTTCTGGTTTTGGATCTTTTGAGCAAACGACACATAATGGGGACCCTATTATTTGGACACTATCCGAGCCTTATGGAGCCAAAGGATGGTGGCCTTGCAAACAAGATTTAGTTGATAAAATAGATAGCATAGATGTGTTTATTAAAACACCTCGATTTAACCCTTCATCTGAAGAATATTTTGCAGTTTCCAATGGAGTAGAGCAAAGCCAAATTGTTGATGGCGCAAATAAAATAACACACTTTAAACATAAATTTCCAATTCCTGCTTATTTAATCGCTATTGCAGCAACCAATTATGAAACCTATTCGCATAATGTGCCCAATAGTGGGAATCCCTTTGACATAGTAAATTATGTTTATCCTGAAGATTTGGCGCAGGCACAAATAGATACTCCAGTTACAGTTGATATTATGAACTTGTTTACCAATCTATTTGAAGAATATCCTTTTGCTGATGAAAAATATGGTCATGCTCAGTTTGGATGGGGAGGAGGAATGGAGCATACTACAGTTTCTTTTATGGGAAATTTCAGCAGAAATCTTATTGCTCATGAATTGGCTCACCAATGGTTTGGAAACAAGATTACTTGTGGTAGTTGGAAAGATATTTGGCTTAACGAAGGCTTTGCTACATATTTATCTGGTTTAGTGGTTGAAGATATAGATGGCAATGCGGCCTTTAAAACTTGGAAACAAGACAGAAATAATTCTATAACGAGTGCAACAAATGGTGCGGTCTATTTAACTGATGCTGATACAACCAATGTCGGCCGCATTTTTAGTGGTAGGTTATCATACAGCAAGGGCTCAATGGTATTACATATGTTAAGAAAGCAATTAGGAGATACTGATTTTTTTCAAGGAATGAAAAACTATTTGGCTGATCCTAATTTTGCATATGGCTATGCAAAAACAGAAGATTATAAAGCCATTATGGAAACAGCGAGTGGAGAAAATCTTACTGAATTTTTTAACGATTGGATTTACAATCAAGGATATCCAAGCTTTACTGTTGAATGGTCCATACCTAGTTCTAATATGATTAGGTTGACATTAAGTCAAGCTCAAAGCCATGCCTCGGTTAGTTTTTTTGAAGCTCCAGTAAGAATGCGTATTCATGGGATAGGTGGCGAAATGCAAGATGAAATTTTAGACCATACAGTTAATGGGGAAATATTTGACAGATCAGTGCTTTTTGATGTTGCATCAGTGGAGTTTGATCCAGAAGCCGATTTGATTTCAAAAAATAATACTGTTTCGCTTAATA
>CAZRDG010000189.1:0-5235 GCA_964598775.1 uncultured Lacinutrix sp. | reverse complement strand
TAGAAGTAACAACTTTTCATTATATGGTTATGAGAAGAATACGAATCCATTATTATCACAAATAAAAAATCTAAAGCACTTTAAAGCTGAGTCGTGCGCAACTTATACTACTGAAGGTGTAAAGTGTATTTTAGATTATAAAAACACGAACAAACTATATGAGATTCTGCCAAATTACTTATATAGAAATGATGTTGAAGTTATCTGGAAAACTACAAATTGGGGAGAACCAACAATTTCAGTGGAGAAATTTCAGAATAAGGATTTTTTGAGAAAAAATTGTGAAGGACCTAACTGCGGTTATGATGAAATATTGCTGAATGGATTAAATGATCAAATACTGGCTAGTGAGAAAAATAAAATTTTAGTAGTTCTTCATAGCAGTACTAGTCATGGACCAACATATTATAAAAAATATCCAAAACAATTTGAGAAATTCACACCAGTTTGTAAAAGTGTAGAGTTAGGAGATTGTACGCAGCAAGAATTAATTAACGCTTATGACAATACTATTTTGTACACAGATTATATTCTCGCCAGTCTCATAGATAATCTAAAGCAATTAAATGAGTACAAAACATCTATGATATTTGTTTCTGACCATGGAGAATCTTTAGGTGAAAGCAACTTATATATGCATGGGATGCCTACTAGTCTTGCTCCGAAAGAACAATTAGATATTCCGTTCATGGTTTGGACTTCTGAAAATTCGAGAACCATAAAAGAAAGTCAAGAGTACTCACAGCACAACATATTTCATAGTGTTTTAGACTTTTTGGCTGTTGACAGCCCTGTTTATGAAAAAGATATGAGCATTTTTGACAATTAAAATCGTGTTGTTTAAATTTTTATAACCCCAACAAATACTCGGCAGCAGCAAAAGGAGTAGTTTGATGTGCTTCAATAAGTTGCAATTGTTGTTGGAGTGCTTCTTTAATTTTTTTATTGGTAAAGAAATCAGACTTTAAGCGATCCTCAATAGTTTGCATCAACCAAAATTTATTTTGTTCGTTACGTTTGTGTTCAAAAAATAAATTCTCTTTGGTGAGTTTTTGATATTGTTCAATAAGGTCCCAAATTTCAGCAATACCTTCATCGTGTAAAGCGCTACACATGCTCACTTTAGGTTGCCAACCGGATTCTTTTTCTGGATATAAGTGCAAGGCTCTGTTAAATTCTACTTTAGCCAGTTTAGCGCGTTTTACATTGTCTCCATCAGCTTTGTTAATGACAATGGCATCAGCCATTTCCATAATTCCACGTTTAATACCTTGAAGCTCATCACCAGCACCAGCAAGTTTTAGCAGTAAAAAGAAATCTACCATACTATGCACAGCAGTCTCACTTTGTCCAACACCAACGGTTTCAATAATAATTGTGTCAAAACCAGCTGCTTCACATAAAATGATACTTTCTCTTGTTTTTCTTGCCACACCACCTAAAGAATCTCCAGAGGCAGAAGGTCTTATATATGCGCGTTCATTTTTAACCAAGTCTTCCATGCGAGTTTTGTCGCCAAGTATACTCCCTTTGGTTATGGAACTGCTTGGATCAACGGCTAGTACCGCAACTTTTTTTCCTAAAGCTGTTAAATAAGTGCCAAAGGTTTCAATAAATGTACTTTTTCCAACACCAGGTACTCCAGTAATGCCAATGCGAATAGATTTATTTGCATGAGGTAAACATCCTTTAATGATGGTATTTGCTTTTTCTAAATGCGTGGTATTTTTACTCTCAACCAAGGTAATAGATCGACTTAGAGCAGTAATATCACCTTTTAAAATTTTAGAGATTAAATCTTCGGCTGTGGGTTGTGTTTTTCGCTTTTGTTTAATAGACTCAATAGAAGAAGAGTTGGTCAATTCGTTTTGCGAAATACCTTCTTGTTCTCTTAAAGCCGATTTATTTTGTTTACCCACAACAGCATTATTTTAACGGCACCACAATTTTTGTCGTGTCCCAAGCCATGGTTAAAGATAAGTTATCTGTCGAATTATCAAAAGCTATGGTGAATTCTTCTACTACAGTATCTAGTTTTTGTACTGGAACAGTAATACTCAACACATCATAATCTGGATTTCTCATGGCTTGCATCGCATCATTAACTCCCCAAGTATATTGCTTGCCATTAAAAATAACTTCCCAAGTGTTTTCTCCTGGAATAGTCCACAGTGTATATTTCCCTGCAGGTAAATAATCATTGCCAATTTTTAGCGATTGATTGGTTTCAAAAGTGGTGGCTTCATTGGCACCAGTTCGCCAAACTTGATTATAAGCCACAAGTCCACCAAAAATATCGCGATTACGTTTAGAAGGTCTGTTGTAAAATACTTCAAGTTCTAAATCGTTCAATTTAAATTCAACAGTGTCTTTTGGACTTAAAGGTTTTTTAAAAATACCACCATTCAAGTATGAATACACAAAAATTCCAGCAGCCAAAATGGCTAATAGAATTACCAATCGTTTTAAAAATAAATTCATAATAGCAACTAAATTCGAAAGTACAAAGATAAATATTAGACAGTGCTTTTTTTAAAACAAACGTTAATTTGTTAAAATATGTTACACAAAGGCAAAAAAAATATCTACCTTTTTGCAACAATCATTTTTTAGTATCGTCTTTAGGGTGTAATTGAGATGTTAAAATGCATTTTAGCATTCATTACAGACCTAACCAAAACAAAAATAAGTGAATACATTAACAATAGATATTGTTGAGAAATGTAAACAAAACGACCGAAAAGCGCAATTGAAGCTGTACAATCAATATTGCGATGGGATGTTTACTGTAGCAATGCGTTTTGTTAAGGATACTATGGAAGCTGAAGATGTTGTACAGGAAGCATTCATTAAAGCCTTTTCAAAATTACATCAATACAAAGCGGAAGTCACTTTTGGAGCTTGGTTAAAACGAATCGTCATAAATAAAAGCATTGATTTACTTAAATCTAAAAAACAGATGTTAGAATTAGATGAGGTGCACCTAAAGGTAGTCGATAGCAATTATGAAGACGAATGGTTAGTAGATGATGCAATTACTTTAGACGAAGTAAAAAAAGCTATTTATCAGTTACCAGATAAATATCAGTATGTAGTGATGTTGTATTTAATTGAAGGCTATGACCATCAGGAAATTGCCGAGATATTAAACATAACAGAAGTTGCATCCAGAACACAATTATCAAGAGGTAAAGTGAAATTAAAAGAATTATTAAAAGTTGCACACCATGGCACAAGATATTAGAAAACTATTTAAAGAAGAACCTAAAGTGGGGCACCAAAAAATGCCTAAAGGACATGAAGCGCGATTTCTTGAAAAACTGGATAAGGAGTTTCCTAAACAAGGCTTCAGACCACAATTTTCATTTCTTAATATTGCTGCTAGTGTAGTCATTTTACTTGGATTAAGTTTTGGAGCCTACAAGTTTTTTAATCAACCTATTGAATTAGAAACTACACCTACAGAAGTTGTGAAAACCTCACCTTTGGGTGAAATTTCACCACAATTAAAAAAGGTTGAAGATTACTATCTGGCTAACATTAATTTGGAGCTTTCTGAAATGAAAGTTACACCAGAAAATAAAGAAATGTTTGATGGTTATTTAAGTCAATTGGAAGAACTCAATAAGGAATATAATGTACTTTCTGATGAGTTAACAACTTCTGGGCCAACAGAAAGAACCATTAATGCTTTAATTGATAATTTGAAATTTCGTTTGAATTTGTTGTATCGACTTAAAGAAAAATTAAACGAACTAAACAATGAACCTAATGAACTTGAAGGAACTCAAGTTTAATTAATAACAAAATCAAAAAATGAACACAAATAAATTTATAACACTAACACTCGCGTTTCTTTGCGTCATTAGTTTATCAGCTCAACAGAAGTTGGAAAAACTAAGTAAATCGGTAAATGCCAATAAAGATGTGACCTTAAATTTAAACACGACCCATACCAATATTGAAATTAGTACTTGGGACAGTAACAAAATACAAGTAGATGCTTTTGTTGAAAGCAATGAGTTGTCTAAGGAAGATCTTAAAAAAGTATTAGATTCTTGGGATGTTGACATTGAAGGCTCTGGAGCTAATGTTACCATTGAGGCTTTTGGAGGCTTTGGAGGTAATTATAATTTTAACTTTGATTTTAGCGGATTAGAGATGCTTAAGGATTTAAATATTCCTGATATTCCAGAAATGGACTTTGAATTACCTGAAATGCCAGAGCTTCCTGAAATGAATATTGAGGTTCCTGAAATGCCAGAATTACCAGAGCTCCCTGAGTTACCAGATGGTGTGCATAATGTACAGTTTGATGTCGAAAAGTATAAAAAAGAAGGAGAGCCTTATTTGGAAAAGTGGAGTCAAGACTTTGAAAATAAGTATGGTAAAGGCTATAAGGAAGACATGAAAAAATGGGCTAGAGAATTCTCGAAAGTAGATTGGGATGGATATTCGGTACGCATGGAAAAATGGGGCGAAGAATTTGGAAAAAACTTTGGCGAAAAGTTTGGTAAAGACATGGAGAAATGGGGTGAAGAATTCAGTAAAAAATTTGATGGCAAATGGGCCGAGGAGATGGAAAAATGGGGAGAAGAATTTGGCGAGAAATTTGGAAAAGAATGGGAGGAAAAAGGCAAGGTTATTGAAGAGCGTATGAAAGAATTCGAGAAAGAATGGGAAGGAAAAGAACATGAACTTGAAAAACGTTTTGAAGACATGGAAAAGCGTAACAATAAGGTAAAAAAGACTATTAAAATTAAGATGCCTAAAGACACCAAGTTAAAGGTGAATGTAAGACATGGAGAACTTAAATTGTCTTCGGTAATTTATAATCTTAAAGCAGATTTGACACACTCAAGCTTGTTAGCAAAACGCATTGATGGAAGTAACACTTCCATCAGTGCTTCTTATTCTCCTGTGTTGGTCAATAACTGGGATGCTGGCGAATTGAAGTTGAGGTATGTGGACGACGCTTTACTAAAGAATGTAAAAACCTTAATGTTGCATTCAAATTCATCAGATGTTAATATTGACTATTTAAATGGTAACTCAGTAATTAATGGCAGTTTTGGAAATTTGGTTATTCATAATATTATGGATACGTTTAATAATTTGAATATTGTGTTAGAAAACAGCGACGCTCATATTAAATTACCAAAAGCAGATTATAGCTTACAATACCAGGGAAGTCGTTCACGTTTAAAGCACCCAATGAAAACAGATAAAGAGAAC
>CAZRDG010000188.1:0-5308 GCA_964598775.1 uncultured Lacinutrix sp. | reverse complement strand
ATGGTAGAGAAATTTCTATCGAAACCGGAAAATTAGCAAAACAAGCTCATGGTAGCGTTGTGGTGCAATCTGGAAAATGTATGCTTTTGTGTACTGTTGTTTCCAATTACAAGCAAAGTGATGTAGACTTTTTACCTTTAACGGTAGACTACAGAGAAAAATTTGCTGCTGCTGGACGTTATCCAGGAGGTTTCTTCAAAAGAGAAGCAAGACCAAGTGATGGAGAAGTTTTAACAATGCGTTTAGTAGACCGTGTTTTACGTCCATTATTCCCAAAAGATTATCATTCTGAAACTCAGGTGATGATTCAGTTAATGTCTCATGATGATGATGTTATGCCAGATGCGATGGCAGGATTAGCGGCCTCAGCTGCAATTCAATTATCAGATTTCCCTTTTGAATGCCCAATATCTGAAGCAAGAGTTGGTCGTATTAACGGAGAATTCATTATCAATCCAACTTTAGCACAATTAGCAGAATCTGACATCGATATGATGATTGGAGCATCAGCTGATTCTGTGATGATGGTTGAAGGTGAAATGGATGAGATCTCAGAAGAAGAAATGGCTGAAGCCATTAAATTTGCTCACGAAGCAATTAAAGTTCAATGTGCTGCTCAAGTAAGATTGGCTGAAGCCTTTGGTAAAAAAGAAACTCGTGAATATGAGCCTGAAAGAGAAGACGAAGATTTAGCAAAGAAAATTCACGACATGGCATATGATAAAGTGTATGCTGTTGCAAAAGCTGGATCCTCTAAACATGAAAGAAGTGCTGCATTTGATGCTATTAAAGAAGACATAAAAGCAACATTCACAGAAGAAGAATTAGAAGATTACGGCGGAATGGTATCTAAATACTATTATAAAGCTGAAAAAGCCGCCATTCGTGACCTTACTTTAAATGAAGGCTTACGTTTAGATGGTCGTAAAACAACAGATATTAGACCTATTTGGTGTGAAATTGATTATTTACCATCAACTCATGGTTCTGCAATCTTTACTCGTGGAGAAACACAAGCATTAGCTACTGTAACTTTAGGAACATCAAGAGATGCTAACCAAATAGATATGCCATCGCAAGAAGGTGAAGAGCGTTTTTATTTACATTATAACTTCCCTCCTTTTTCAACTGGAGAAGCCAGACCGATTCGTGGGACTTCTCGTCGTGAAGTTGGTCATGGTAACTTAGCACAACGTGCTTTAAAAGGTATGGTTCCTGATGAATGTCCTTATACAGTTCGTGTTGTTTCTGAAGTTTTAGAATCTAACGGTTCGTCTTCTATGGCAACAGTTTGTTCTGGAACAATGGCGCTGATGGATGCAGGTGTACAATTAAAGAAACCTGTTTCAGGTATTGCCATGGGATTAATTTCTGATGCCGAATCTGGAAAATATGCTGTTCTTTCTGATATATTAGGTGATGAAGATCACTTAGGTGATATGGACTTTAAAGTTACAGGAACTGCTGATGGTATTACGGCTTGCCAAATGGATATTAAAGTAAAAGGGCTGTCTTATGAGATTTTAGTGAATGCATTGAAACAAGCTCGTGATGGACGATTACATATCCTTGAAAAGTTAGTAGAAACAATTGCTACTCCAAATGCCGATGTGAAAGCTCATGCTCCAAAAATGATTACCAGAAGAATTCCTAATGAATTTATTGGTGCATTAATTGGACCTGGAGGAAAAGTAATTCAAGAATTACAAAAAGAAACAGGCACAACAATTGTTATCAATGAAGATCCTGTGACAGAAGAAGGTATTGTTGAAATTCTTGGTACTGACCAAAATGGTATCGATCAAGTATTAGCTAAAATTGATTCGTTAATGTTTAAACCAGAAGTTGGTAGCATATATGAAGTAAAAGTGATTAAAATGCTTGATTTTGGCGCTGTAGTAGAATATACTGAAGCTCCAGGGAACGAAGTATTATTGCACGTGAGTGAATTGGCTTGGGAACGAACAGAAAACGTATCTGATGTGGTAAATATGGGCGATATTTTTGACGTGAAGTACTTCGGTGTTGATCCAAGAACTAAGAAAGAAAAAGTATCTAGAAAAGCCATATTACCTAAGCCAGAAGGCTTTAAAGAAAGACCTCCAAGAGATAACAATAGTCGTGGAGGACGCGACAACAGAGGTAGAGATAATCGTGGACGTGATAATCGTCGTGACGATAGAAAACCTAGAGATGATAAAAGAGACTAATTTTTAGTTTTAACGATATAAAAACCTCACAATCTTATTGTGAGGTTTTTTGATTTATAGCAGTTTTAAATAATTCCCATTTTTCTTTATTTCCATTAATTTCAAAAATCATTGAGCTCTTAAAAATACTGGAGATTCCTCCTAGAATTCCTCCCCCTAAACCACCTATAACTATTCCAGCTGCAGCACCTTCAGCAGGAGTGTAACTAAAAATCCAAGCATCAGGATCAGCTGTTGCAGCACCTAAAATACCCATTGTTGTTGCTCCTGCTATTGAGCCAATTAGCATATTGTTCCCAGCAGATCTTTTTGTTTTTAAATAATCAATATCTTTTAGCGATATTATAGCGTATTCCATACTTCTGGTTAATTCTAATGTGGAATCAGTAGCAACAGTTACATAACCTCTACCGATTTTTTTACCCTCATGATTAAAAACTCGAACAAACATTTTTTTGTCTTTCAGGTCATTTTGTGAATACATATTATTTCCAAAAAACAGTGATAAAAAGACAATAATTACTTTGAATTGAATAAACGTTAATTTCATAATTTTTTATTTTAAATTAAAGTTGATATGTAATCCCAAATTTGGTTGACCTAATCTCGTTTTGTCCAGATTCATAGAGAATACTGAAAGTGTATTTTTGAAGTCTTAATCCGATATTAAATCCACTGAATCCTGTTTTACCATTAAACACATTAGTATCTTTTAAATTTAATAATCCTCCAAAATAAAATCCAAGAGTAATAGCCTCTTCATCTGATATTTTAAAAGCATATTCTGAATATAGGTTATAGGTCAACAAAGATTTTTGATTTACTATTATCAAACTTCCATCGTTGGCCTCTATAAGCTCAGACAACTTATCTTGATAAGAACCAAACTCATTATTATAAGTAAACTCTAACCCTAAAAAACGATAATCAATTTTTGGTCTTGTATAAGCAATATTAGCTCCAGTTTTTAAATTGATATTGTAAAAACTTTGCTTTTCACCATCGTCGATTAAATTTCCAGATCCTTTATTAAACTTGTATGTACCAAGAGAGGCTCCAATGCCATAATAATAATTATAAAACTTTCCTGTAGTACTTCTATGAGCATTAATGGAAGCAATTGTTTTAGTATCATCAAATTTTCCAGCTTCTTGCATATGTTTTCCAAAACTAACATCTCCTTGTATATAGGTTTCTGTGGTTTTACTATCAACATAATGTTGCTTTTCAGTATATGACTTAAGTGAGCCGTAGGATGCTGTTGTATATACTCGCTCAGAACCGCAAGAAGCTAAAGATAACATACTTACTATACCTAATAATTTACTAATTTGTTTCATGGTTGTTATGATTTAAATCTGCCTCAAATCTAGTTTGCATTTATTGATAATACTTTACTGAAATCCAATAGCTTTTAATATTTATTTTGCATTATTTACAATTTATATCTACTTTAATACTTATTTTTTATAAAAAATGCAAAAGGAATTCATTGAACAACTAAAGTCAAAAAGTCAAGGCAACACTTCTTTTGTTGAAGAATTAGCTGATATTTTAGATATTGGGTATGATGCTGCTTACAGACGTATCAACCTAAGAACAAATCTATCACTGGAAGAGTCTGTTAATCTGGCTAAACATTATAATGTATCGCTAAATAAGTTGTTTGAAGTTGGTAGTAAAAGAACCATTTTAGCAGAAATTTCTCCTGAATTACATAATGAAGAAAATCTTGAAGAATACTTTATTACATCACGTAATAACGTGTATCCATTAACAAAGCTCAAAAATGCATCCATTGTTTATTCAGCAAAGGATATACCTTTATTCCATACTCTAAAAGATTCTTATTTATCACGATATAAAATATACGTATGGCTAAAGGACGTTGACATGAATTTCACAAAAGACAAAACATCCTTTGATGACTACATTAAAAGAATTCCAGAATCCTTACTTGAAGCTGCATTTGATTTAGGTAGAATTTATAAAAACATTAATATTACTGAGATTTGGAATTCTTCAACAATCATCGGAACCTTGCAACAAGTTCAATATTATTTTGAATCAGGCTTATTATCTCAAGATTTGGCTTTAAAAATTTGCGCCGACATAACCGATGTGATTAAGCTCGTTGAAAACCAGGCTATACATCAAAGTTTAAGTGATTCAGATAACCAAGCATCATATAATTTATATATGAATGAAATTCATACCATGAGCAATACAATTATGGTTAAAATTCCAAATAAAAAAGTATTTTTTACTCCTTTCACTGTTCTGAGTTACTTTAAAATTGAGCACCAACCTACCTGTGAAATTATGAGTGAATTTTTTGACAAACAGATGCGAAGTTCAAAACTATTAATTAATGCAGGCGAAAAGGATAGAACTCTATTTTTTAATAAAATGCATCAAAAAATAGATAGTTTAAAACAACTTATTCAAGTAAATCAACCTTATAATTTCTAGAACAACAAACGTTAAAACTCGTTAAATATTTGGATTTCCCATAAATTTGGCTATCTTATTAGCTATGACATTTAACGACAAACAAGAACATTCAGATTTTTTAGAAACTTCTGTAAACTATTTGCAAAATTTAGGTTACGAAAACATCAAAGCAGACCTTGAAGGATATGAAACGCCAAAATCCTATCACAAAAAAGGAAGTGATGTAACCATAACTCCTGACATTGTTGCTGAAAAAGAAGGAAGAAAGCACATTTTTGATATTAGTTTAAAAACACCAAAAACTAATTTATTAAAGTCAAAGTGGATTTTCTTAAACACATTAAGCGCACTTAAGTCTCACAATTTTAGATTAATAACAACTCGTGGGCATTATAAATTCACAGATGAAATGCTAAATGATATTAATTTAAAAGACAAAAAATTAATAAAACTTTAAATTTTTTGTAACATTTCGGCTGTACTTTACGTATAACTATACGACAAGAGTATTAATCCCACTAATTAAAAAAAGAAGGAGACCTTTACATGAGACAACTTAAAATTACGAAGCAGGTTACCAATAGAGAAACTGCATCGTTAGATAAATACCTACAAGAAATTGGAAAAGTTGACTTAATTACAGC
>CAZRDG010000187.1:0-5356 GCA_964598775.1 uncultured Lacinutrix sp. | reverse complement strand
ATGCCATCTCTCCGTGCGAACCGTGGCTTATTCCAGAAATCCCGAATAGCGTGGTTTTCATTTGGTGCGAGTAATGATATTTTTAAAAAACTAAACTAAATTTGTTTTAGTTTAGAAAAGAGAAAAATGAGCAAGGTTTACGATTTGCTCCTCATCGTTAAAGAACTTCAAGATTCGTGGAGATCTTTTGGTAAGAACTCAGCCGAAGCCATTAGAGGCATCGTTGAACGTTATGCCCTTTCTTCTATTAACAGAGATGGGAGTTTTGAATGGCTCAGAGTAGTAGATCCTCGTTACGAAAAACTTATTCAGGAATTGTCTGAGTCTAACAAAATTAAGCCAGAAACGGCAACTAAAGTTGTTAATGATCTAATGTCGGCTGCAACTAAATACCACAGTCTCCCCGATAGAAAAGACCTTCCTAAGTGGTATGTTCAAGATGGAATTCTTTACGTTGGAGACAAATTGAGCCTTCCATTCAACCAATCTTTCCTCAAAGTTTACGCGCGGGTTCCTGAAAATGAAGTTATCAAGGCCTGGTTAAGGATTCAATGCACCCTTCCGTTGGGACAACAATGGGCTTTGCCGGATACGTGGTTCAAAGCAATGGAAAATCTAGAGATTCCTATAAAGGTGGAAGCTTTTGCTTCTCCTTTTAACAGAGTGAGCCCTTACTATTGTTCTGCCTTCAATGAAGACGAAATCCTTGGCTCCTTGGGTTCATTCTTCAATATGAACTTAGATTTATTTCCTACCAACGATGAACCTTTCGGAATTGAAGTAAATCCTCCTTTCGACGAGGAAATTCTTCTGAAGGCCGTTTTCAAATGCCTCCCTAGGTTTACAACCCAAACAAACTAAGTTATACGTAAATCAGGAGTTAGAGGACTGGGCAAATTTAGGCGTTGAAGGACATACTGATGCTAAACATCCTTGGTTAGCTTATCATGAATATTTAACTGAAAGCATGGCAAAAGTAGTTGGAGCAAAACCTATTGAAGTTGTAGTAATGAATACCCTTACTGCAAATCTTCATTTTATGATGGTCTCCTTTTATAAACCTACTTCAAAACGTTATAAAATTTTAATTGAAGCAGATGCATTCCCTTCAGACAAATATGCTGTAGAATCACAATTACGTCATCATGGATTTGATGATAAAGAAGGGTTACTTTTATGGAAATCAAGATCTGGTGAAGAATTAGCAAATTACGAAGATTTGGAGGCTATTTTAGAAATGCATGGACACGAAATAGCATTAATTATGATTGGTTGTGTAAACTACTATACTGGCCAATTTTTTGATTTAAAACGCATTACTCAATTGGGCCATAAAAATGGATGTATTGTTGGTTTTGATTGTGCTCATGGTGCTGGTAACGTGGCATTAAATTTACATGAAACAGGTGCAGATTTTGCAGTTTGGTGTACCTATAAATATTTAAATTCTGGTCCTGGTAGTTTAGCAGGTTGTTTTGTTCACGAAAGACATGCTTATAATAAAAATTTAAACAGATTTACAGGTTGGTGGAGTCACAATAAACAAACAAGATTTAATATGCGTGACGAATTTGATCAACTTCCTGGTGCTGAAGGTTGGCAACTATCAAATCCACCTATCTTATCTATGGCTGCAATTAGGGCATCTTTAGATATTTTTAATGAAGTTGGCATGGACAAACTTATTGAAAAATCGAAAACACTTACAGGTTATTTTGAGTTTTTACTTCACCAATTAGGAGAAAAAACAATTAAAATTATTACACCAAATAATCCAAACCAAAGAGGATGTCAGTTATCTATACAAGTGAAAAATGCTAATAAATCGTTACATCACAAATTAACAGATGCAGGAGTCATTAGCGATTGGAGAGAACCAGATGTAATTAGATGTGCACCAGTACCATTATATAACTCTTATCAAGATGTATATCTTTTAGTAGAACGATTGAAAGCTATTATAAATGAATAAAAAACAAAATATACTTATCATAGGAGCAGGCCTATGTGGTTCTTTACTTGCATTACGATTAGGACAAAGAGGATACAATGTTACAGTAATGGAAATGCGACCTGATTTAAGGAAAGTTGATATTTCAGCTGGACGTTCAATTAATCTAGCTTTTTCAGACAGAGGTAATAAAGCTATGAAACTTGTAGGTATTGAAGATAAAGTAAAAAAGCTTTGTATCCCTATGAATGGTCGTATGATACATGATAAAAAAGGTGACACATTTTTATCAAATTATAGTGGAAGATCACACGAGTATATTAATTCGATTTCTCGTGGGGGATTAAATGCATTATTGCTTGATGAAGCTGAACAACATGAAAATGTTAAAATATATTTCAACAGAAAATGTAAATGGGTAGATTTTGAAAAAACCACAGCCTTATTTAAAGATTACAATTCAGACAAAGAATTTATTGAAGATGCTGATTGTATAATTGCAACAGATGGCGCAGGTTCTGCAATGAGAAAAAGTTATTATTTAGGGAAAAAATTCTTATTTAGTTTCTCTCAAAATTACCTTACTCATGGCTATAAAGAATTAAGCATATTACCAACAGAAAATGGCGATTATAAAACTTATAAAAATGCATTACATATATGGCCTAGAGGAGATTTTATGGTAATTGCATTACCAAACTTAGATGGTAGCTTTACAGTAACTTTGTTTTTAAGCTTTGATGAAGGTGAATACAATTTTAATAATTTAACTTCCCCTGAACGGGTTAAAGAATTCTTTCAAAAAGAATTTCCTGATGCTTTAGCCTTAATGCCAAACTTAGTTAACGACTTTTTTGAAAACCCAACAGCACCACTAGGAACAGTTAAATGCTCTCCTTGGCATTATAAAGGCAACACCTTATTAATGGGTGATGCTGCACATGCCATTGTTCCCTTTTATGGTCAAGGAATGAATGCTTCATTTGAAGATGTCGTAGAATTTGATAAAGTTTTAGATACTTATGAAGGTAACTGGGAAAAAGTATTCAAAATTTATGAAAAAAATCGAAAAAAAGATACTGATGCTATTGCAGATTTAGCCATTGATAATTTTCATGAAATGAAAGATCATGTTGCCAATCCTATCTTCCAAGAAAAACGTAAATTAGAGATGGAATTAGAAAAATCATTCCCTGATGAATATTCTTCAAAATACTCGTTAGTTACTTTTAATGAACATATTGGATATCGAGAAGCAATGTTAAGAGGGAGAGCACAAGACAAGGCAATACTAAATTTGCTTTCAGAACATAAAATTGACTTAACTAGCAATTTAGAAGAAGTTCTAAAAATTATAAAAAAAGAAACCGAAGCTATTCTAGAAGATGATAGAATTGCAGGATTAAAATAAAAGTCATGAGTGAAAAAAAAGTAACACCAAGAGGTGCATATCCACATACAAAACGTGTAGGTGATTTTATTTTTGTGTCAGGAACAAGTTCTAGAATGCCTGATAATACAATTGCAGGAGTTGATATCATTGATGAAATGGGAACAAAACGACTTAATATTGAAACACAAACTCGTGAAGTATTAAAAAACATTGAAAGCAATTTGAAATCTGAAGGTGCTTCATTAAAAGATGTTGTTGATGTGACTTCGTTTTTAGTTAACATGAATGATTTTGCAGGATACAACAAAGCTTACGCTGAATTTTTTGACAAAGAAACAGGTCCAACAAGAACAACTGTTGCAGTTCATCAATTACCTCATCCAGATTTAGTTGTAGAGATAAAAGTAATGGCTTATAAAAAAATATAATGCAAATTCAAAATTTCATAAATGGCAACTTTCATAATCCAATAAATAACAATTGGATAGATAATTATTGTCCAGCAACAGGTGACATTTATGGCCAAATTCCAAATTCTTCAAAAGAAGATGTAGATAATGCCTATATCGCAGCAAAATCTGCTTTTCCAAATTGGTCTCAAACTTCATTGGAAGAACGTAGCAGAATTTTAATTAAAATATCAGAATTATTAGAAGCCAACCTAAACAATTTTGCAGAAGCCGAAAGTATTGACAATGGAAAACCATTGGAATTAGCAAAAAATGTGGATATCCCAAGAGCAGCAAGTAATTTTAGATTTTTTGGTAATGCTATAACTCAATTTGCTAGTGA
The DNA here is from genome assembly GCA_964598775.1 of uncultured Lacinutrix sp. Taxonomy (GTDB): domain Bacteria; phylum Bacteroidota; class Bacteroidia; order Flavobacteriales; family Flavobacteriaceae; genus CAJQLB01. Next base: position 1,220 of record CAZRDG010000187.1, on the reverse strand, counting down.
AAGTCATGAAAGTATTGGTCAACAAGCTATTAATTATACATTAAGACAGCCAATAGGTGTTGTTGGTTGTATTTCACCTTGGAACCTTCCACTCTATTTATTCACTTGGAAAATAGCGCCAGCCATTGCTGCAGGAAATTGTGTAGTTGCAAAACCAAGTGAAGTTACACCTATGACTGCTTATTTGTTAGGAAAAGTTTGTAATCAAGCAGGTCTACCAAAAGGTGTTTTAAATATCGTACACGGTTTAGGCACTTCAACAGGTCAAGCTATTATTGAACATCCAGATATTAAGGCAATATCATTTACAGGAGGCACTTCAACTGGTGCTCATATAGCAAAAGTAGCAGCACCAATGTTTAAAAAATTATCTCTTGAATTAGGTGGAAAAAACCCAAATATCATATTTTCTGACTGTGATTATGATGACATGCTAGAAACAACTGTTCGTTCATCATTTGCCAATCAAGGTCAAATTTGTTTATGTGGTAGTCGAATTTTTGTTGAAGCCTCATTATATCATAAATTTAAATCTGATTTTGTTACTAAAGTTAAAGCTTTAAAAGTAGGTCATCCTTCAGAAACCTCTACAAATATTGGTGCTTTAGTCTCTAAACAACACTTAGAAAAAGTAATAGATTATATTGAAATTGCTAAAAAAGAAAATGGTAAAATATTGTGTGGTGGCAAAAAAGTAGTTGTTAAAGGTTTCGAAAATGGGTTTTATTTAGAACCTACGGTAATTGAAATTAGTTCAGATGAATGCCGAGTAAATCAAGAAGAAATTTTTGGTCCAGTTGTAACTATTATGCCTTTTAATACTGAAGATGAAGTATTGCAAATGGCCAATAAAGTTAAATATGGCCTATCGGCAACACTCTGGACAAACGATTTAAAACGAACTATGCGTATGAGTAATCAATTACAATCTGGAATTGTATGGGTAAATACTTGGATGCTTAGAGATTTAAGAACGCCTTTTGGAGGTGTAAAAGCTTCTGGAGTTGGTCGTGAAGGTGGTTTTGAAGCACTGCGCTTTTTTACAGAAGCAAAAAATGTTTGTATAAAATACTAAGAAATGAATTTAAACTTAAACAACAAATATGCCTTAGTTTGTGGTAGCACAGCTGGTATAGGTAAAGCCACTGCTTTATCTTTAGCAGAAGAAGGAGCTATCGTAACTTTAATTGCTAGAAATGAAAATAAATTAAAAGAGGTGT
>CAZRDG010000186.1:2983-5386 GCA_964598775.1 uncultured Lacinutrix sp. | reverse complement strand
CATCCATAAGTTTTGCAAGTGCAGCAGCAGTTAAAGATTTTGAAATACTAGCAATTCTAAATTGAGTCACACTTGGATTAACTTCTATTTTCTCTTCTATATTAGAATAACCAAAACCTTCAGACCATAAAAGATTGCCATTTTTAGAAACTGAGATTGCCATACCAGGTACTTTTTCTTTCTCCGCAAAGTTTGTTGCGATGTTATGAGCAGCTTTAATAGTTTCTTTAATTGAGAAATCTTTAGTCTGTGAAAAAGCTAAGGATTGACTGAGAATAAGCAGTAATAAAAATAGTTTCTTCATTAGTTATAGATTAAATATTTAGTTCTTGTTTTTTTAAAATTTTCTAAATCTTTTTGCCAAGTAGCTTTAATATCAGCTTCACTCATGCCAGCTTCAATTTGTTTTTGCAATGCAGTGGTTCCAGCATGTTTTGTAAATCCGTCAGTCAAAAAGAATTTAGATTTATCTGTGGAGTTTTCATAGGCTTTAATTATCCATTTTAAGGTCATTTCATCATTAACTTTAGCATTACTTAAATCTTCACCATAGCATAATTTATCTTTATGTTTTGGATATTTTGCCCCAAAATTTGATTGAGGTGTATAGGTAAATGTCATGGTTTCAGGATTTAAAAATGGTGCTCCATAACGTTGGAATTGGAATTCTGTTCCTCGTCCGGCATTAACATTAGTACCTTCAAACAAACCAAGACTTGGATATAGTTTTATGGATTGATCATTCGGAAGATTTGGCGAAGGCCTTATTGAAAGACTGTAAGGTGTATTATGGGTGTAATTTTCGCAAGGAATAATTGTAATATGACATTGATTGCCACTAGGCAACCATTTTTCGCCATTAATCATGTTAGCGTATTCACCAATAGTCATTCCATGAACTAGTGGAATTGGATGCATACCTAAAAAACTTTGGTGTTCTTTTTCAAGCGTTGGACCATCTACATAATTTCCATTAGGATTTGGTCTGTCTAAAACTATTAGTGGAATATTGTTTTCGGTACAAGCCTCCATGATATAATGTAATGTAGATATGTATGTGTAAAACCTGACACCAACATCTTGAATATCAAAAATTAAAATATCAATATCTGCTAAATCTTTTGGACCAGTTTTTTTTGAGTTTCCATAAAGAGACACTAAAGGTAATCCTGTTTTTTTGTCTATGCCATCTTCAACATGTTCGCCAGCATCAACATTGCCTCTAAATCCATGTTCAGGCGAGAATACTTTTTTAACATCAACATTTAAAGCCAATAGTGAATCCACTAGATGTGTGTAAGATTTGTCATTTTTGAAAATTACGGAAGTCTGGTTAGCAACAATACCAACACGTTTTCCGTTTAAAAGTGATAAATATTCAGACGTTCTATTTGCACCTACTATAATTTCATTGTCATCCTGAACTTGAATTAGGATCTTATTGTCGGAACTTTGATTTTTCTGGGTGTTGTTTCCGCAAGAAATTAATACCAAAACAAATAATAAAACTGTATTTTTGAAAACCTTAAAGCTCATAGATTACATTGAATTTCGAATATTTTATAGCTAAACGCATAATTGGTAGTAAGTCGTATAAAAGTAGTGTTTCGGCACCAATAATAAAAATTGGAATTGTTGCCATTGCCATTGGTATTATAGTGATGCTAATTGCTATTGCGACAGGAACTGGTTTACAGCAAAAAATTCGGGATAAAGCTGTGGCTTTCAATGGTCATATTTCCATTACAAATTTTGATAGTAATAATTCTGAAGAGTCACAAGTCCCAATTTCAATCAATCAGGAATTTTATCCTGAATTCAAGGATATTGATGGGATAAGACATATTCAAGCAGTTGCAACTAAGTTTGGTGTGATAAGAACTGAAACCGATTTTGAAGGTGTGGTGATGAAAGGCGTAGGAGCAGATTATTCTTGGAACTATTTTGAAGAATTTTTAGTTGATGGAAAATTGCCAAATTATGCTGATGTGATGAACAATGACGTACTGATTTCGCAGTATTTGTCAAAACGATTAGGGTTTAAAGTAGGTGATAGTTTTCAAATGTTTTTTATGAAAGACGATGCCAATCAGTCGCCATTCATTAGAAAATTTGATGTGGTCGGAATTTATAATTCTGGTTTTCAGGAGTTGGATGAAACTTATTTTATAGGAGACATCAAACACGTGCAACGATTAAATAGGTGGGAAGCTGATCAGATTGGAAATTTTGAAGTTTTTATAGATGATTATAATGATTTAGCGTCCATTGCAACAGAAGTATACAAAAACACACCATCAACTCTAAACTCTACAACAGTCGCCGAAAAATATGCTTCCATTTTTGAGTGGATTAGCATTTTTGATAATAACACCAATGGTATTATTGCTATTATGATTATTG
>CAZRDG010000186.1:0-2883 GCA_964598775.1 uncultured Lacinutrix sp. | reverse complement strand
TGGATTAGCATTTTTGATAATAACACCAATGGTATTATTGCTATTATGATTATTGTTGCTGGTATTAATATGATTACAGCTTTATTGGTGCTCATTCTAGAACGTACACAAATGATTGGAATGCTCAAAGCACTTGGGACCAATAATTGGAGTATTAGAAAAATATTTCTATACAACGCTTCCTATCTTGTGCTATTAGGCATGTTTTGGGGAAATTTAATTGGTTTAGGGTTGTTGTTGGCACAACAGCAATTTGGATTATTTCCCTTAAATCCTGAAGTGTATTACGTCACCCAAGCTCCTGTGTATCTTAATCTCGGTTATATTTTAACCTTGAATATTGGGACATTTGTAGTCTGTATGCTAATGCTTTTAGTTCCGTCTTACATCATCTCTAAGATTTCTCCAGTTAAAGCTATACGTTTTGAATAAATAAAACCGCTTTTCTCTTTTAGCTTTTAACTTTTACCTTAAATTTGCAACGCAAAATTACACTATGGAATACGCAGAGAATATTTTAGGAACTATAGGAAATACACCTTTAGTAAAGCTGAATAAATTAGTAGAAGGCTTGCCATGCTTGGTGTTGGCTAAGTATGAAACGTTTAACCCTGGAAATTCAGTTAAAGATAGAATGGCCTTGAAAATGATTGAAGATGCTGAAGCTGATGGACGTTTAAAACCTGGAGGAACCATTATTGAAGGGACGTCTGGAAACACAGGGATGGGTTTAGCTCTAGCTGCTATTGTAAAAGGCTACAAATGTATTTTTGTGATTTCTGATAAGCAATCCAAAGAGAAAATGGACATTCTTCGTGCAGTTGGTGCTGAGGTTGTAGTTTGTCCAACAGATGTTGAGCCAACAGATCCACGTTCGTATTATTCAGTATCAAAACGTCTAGGTCAAGAAACACCTAATTCTTGGTATGTTAATCAATATGACAATCCAAGTAATGCCAAAGCACATTACGAAAGTACTGGACCAGAAATTTGGAAACAAACTGATGGTAAAGTGACTCATTTTGTAGTTGGAGTAGGAACAGGAGGAACCGTTTCTGGTGTTGGAAAATATTTAAAAGAACAAAACCCAAATGTAAAAGTTTGGGGAGTTGATACCTATGGAAGTGTGTTTAAAAAATACCATGAAACTGGAATTTTTGACGAAAAAGAAATCTATCCTTATGTCACCGAAGGTATTGGCGAAGATATATTGCCTGAAAATGTGGACTTCAGTATCATTGATGGCTTTACAAAAGTAACTGATAAAGATGCTGCAGTATACACGCAATTGTTGGCACGAGAAGAAGGTATGTTTTTAGGGAACTCTGCAGGAGCAGCCATAAAAGGCGTGTTGCAACTAAAAGAACATTTTAAAAAGGACGATGTTGTGGTGGTCTTATTTCACGACCATGGCAGCCGTTATGTTGGTAAAATGTTCAACAACGAATGGATGAAAAAAATGGGTTATTTGGATTAATTTTCTAAAAGCTTTATTTCTTGATCTAAAAGATTCACTAAATCTTGCACTTTTATCAAAATTCGTCTTTTGTAATGAAAGTTTAACATAATATCCAATCTGTTCCTATAAGATTTTATAAAATACAGAAATTCTTGGTCTGTTTTTAAGGCTTCAAAATCAAGAGGCACAAGTCTTGGATTGTAGTTTGCTTTATTAAAATCTACTGCAAATGATTCTTCAAATCGAGTATTAAAAATATCTTTTAATCCACGCTCAACTTCATCTAAAACAATAGTTTTTTCATTGTCTGTAAAAAAATTGTATCCAGAATCATAAACACCAACTATGGCATCTCTTAATTGTGAATTTTTAACTAAACCTATGCCTTTAGATTTAAGTGTTTCAAATGCACTAGTGGAATACAAGAATTTTACAGGAAACATTATAAAGCCAAAATGATCTGCAATTGAATCTCTGTAAGGTTCATTATTTACCATACTTTTAATAACAGTATTTGCTGAGTTAATACTATTTTTAATACTATTAGCATTATAGTTAAGGTCTTCAAGATCTGTTTCTAGACCAACTTTGAGTGCCTTCAATATGTTGAGTTCTTCATTAGCTTCTATTCGGTTTTGATTCCAGTTGTTTATTTGTAGAGCAATTAAAATACCAATAACCACAAGTATAATTTCACCAATGGCATATTTTAGATATTTACTTGTTTTTCCAGTTTCCATGAGGTTACGTCTTATACGTCTAAAGAATTTAATCATAATTATTATTTAGTTCTTTAATAACATAGTTTGCATTTTCTATGAACTCTTCCAAAAACCTTATAGAAACATTATAATGAACAAAGTAATAATTCGCGACTCTGTTCTTGTAATCATTATTAGTTAAAGTATAATTAATAAATTCATCTAAATTCTGTCTTAATATATAATCGGGATACCACACAAAGTTTTTTTTCCAGTGGGAGAAATTATCTTCTATATCTGAAACAATATAATTTTTAAGAAAATCAAACCTACTAATAGAGGTTGTATAAAACTCTGTAATACTTATTTGCAAACTATCTGTCACTGCTTTGCTATTAGAAGTGCTAGTTAATAAATTAAACCCTCTTGTAGTAACCGAAATATCAGGAGAATAGGTGATTAAATTAAAATAAGTAGAATCAGCATAGTCATTGGCAGTAAGTTTGCCATCAAGTACATGTTTAGAATAAGGTTCTCTTTTTTTGTAAAAATCTAATATCTCTTTAATCCTTAAGATATCTCCTTCTAAATCTTTTGATATAATACTAAAGATAGTCTGAAGCTTATTTTCTTCTAGTTTTTTTTCATTCCAATTGTTTACTTGTAACGCAATGAGAATACCAATGACAACAAGGATAATTTCACCTATGGCGTATTTTAGGT
>CAZRDG010000185.1:0-5387 GCA_964598775.1 uncultured Lacinutrix sp. | reverse complement strand
GTTCACCTTTTTTTGCCCCAAATCTACCATGAACTTAACCTACTTATGTTATGGTCTTACTAAAGTAGACGTATTTTTAAAAAAAGCGCCTAAATATTAGATGAAATGCATTTTTTTTAGTTTAAAAGCTACTTTTTATGGATTAAATGACGAAATCCTTATTTTTTCGTTAATATGCACGCTCTTGATTGCCTTCATAAAAATTGATGAAGGCTCTGTTTACAACTCTGTTGCCACCTGATGTTGGATAATTACCTGTAAAATACCAATCGCCTAAGTTTTTCGGACAAGCTTTATGCAAGTTGTCAACCGTTTGAAAAATTAGTTTTACCTCTGCACTTATACTTTCGTGACTAAGCAGTGTTGCAATTTTATCTGAAATTTCTTCATCAGTGAAAGGATCATAAATTTCCTTTACAAAATTTTGCACCTCAACATCATCTAAATCTATTTGTGCTTTGCACTTGTTGTATACCTCTTCAACTAAGTGATACTTATTATTGTCTTTTAATAATTCCAAAGCCGCTCTAAAAGCTATTAGACTTTCTAAGTTCGCCATATCTATTCCATAACAATCAGGATATCTGATTTGAGGAGCCGAAGAGACTACAACAATTTTCTTTGGTTTTAAACGATCTAGCATTTTAAGGATACTCATTTTAAGCGTTGTACCTCTTACGATACTGTCATCTATTATAACCAAGTTATCCGTTGGTTTTATAACACCATAAGTAACATCATAAACATGCGCTACTAAATCGTCTCTGCTGCTATCCTCAGTAATAAAGGTTCTAAGCTTAACATCTTTAATTGCAATTTTTTCAATCCGAGGTCTTTGCGAAAGTACTTCAGTTACTTTTTCTGAGGACAATGAACGCTTCCCTTTTAAAATAGCATCTGTCTTTTTCTTATTTAAAACATCCTCAACGGTTTCAATCATTCCATAAAAGGAAGTTTCTGCTGTGTTAGGGATATATGAAAAGACAGAATTTTTAATATCATTATTAATGGAATCTAATACTTTCGGCATTATAAGCTTTCCTAAAAGCTTACGTTCCTTATAAATTTCGGCATCACTTCCTCTTGAAAAATAGATGCGTTCAAAAGAACAGGCCTTTCTTTCAAGTGGTTCGAGTATTTTTTTAATATTAGTTTCACCTGATTTTTTAGTGATTATCGCATGACCTGGATCAAGCTCTTTAACATCATCAAAATCAACATTAAAAACAGTTTGAATAACTGGACGTTCTGATGCTACTACGACTATTTCATCATCTTTATAATAGTAAGTTGGTCTAATTCCTGCAGGATCTCTCAATACAAACGAGTCTCCATGACCTAATAATCCAGCCATTGCGTAGCCACCATCCCAATTTTTTGCAGCTTTACGTAATATTTTGGCAACATTTAAGCGCTCGGCAATTAAAGGGGAACATTCATTTTTACTATAGCCTTCTTTTTTTAGATCTTTATAAACTTTACTGACTGCATCATCTAAAAAGTGACCAATTTTTTCCATGATGGTAATGGTGTCAGTATACTCTTTTGGGTGTTGCCCTAAATCAACAAGGTTTTTAAATAACTGTTTAACATTGGTCATGTTAAAATTTCCTGCTAGAATTAAATTTCTATGCATCCAGTTATTTTGTCTTAAAAAAGGATGAACGCTTTCTACGCTATTCTTTCCAAAAGTACCATATCTAACATGGCCTAAAAGTAATTCACCTATATAAGGAATGTGTTTTTTTTGTAATGCAACATCTGAAGCATATTCAGGATGCTCTAATAATTCTTTATTAACACGCTCATTAATTTGAGCAAAAATATCCTGAATAGGTTGTTGAGCGATTGAACGAACTCTACTTATATAGCGTTCACCAGGTTTAGTGTCGAGCTTTATACTTGCAAATCCAGCACCATCTTGTCCACGATTGTGCTGTTTTTCCATCATAAGGTACATTTTGTTTACGCCATAAAATGCAGTACCATATTTTTCTTTGTAATACTCAAGAGGTTTTAAAAGCCTTATAAGTGCAATACCACACTCGTGTTTTAAAGCGTCACTCATTTTTTGTTTAGTGTTGTGTTATAAATTAAAAAACGCACTCAATTACAGAGCGCGTTTTTTTATGATAATTCTATTTCAAATTGTGTCAAATTTTTAAACTGCTGCAAACGCTTATGTACTTCGTCAGATTTCAAGTTTATCATTCGTTCTGTGCCAAATTTCTCAACACAGAATGAGGCCAAGGTTGAACCATAAATCACAGCGTTTTTCATATTTTCAAATGACGTGTCTTCCGTTCTTGCTAAATACCCTGCAAATCCTCCAGCAAAAGTATCACCTGCTCCTGTAGGGTCAAATACTTCTTCAAGTGGTAAAGCTGGAGCATAGAATACATTATCATTATGAAATAATAATGCGCCATGTTCTCCTTTTTTAATCACCACATATTTTGGACCCATTTCATGAATCTTTCTAGCTGCAACTACAAGAGAGTATTCACCTGTTAACTGTCTAGCCTCTTCGTCATTTATTGTAATTACGTCAATTCTTTTAATAACCTTATAAAGATCTTCCAGCGCATTGTCCATCCAAAAGTTCATCGTATCAAGAACAACCAATTTTGGCTTTTCTTCCATTTGGTCTAACACACTCATTTGTACCATTGGATGCAAGTTACCAAGCATAACCACTTCAGCATCTTTGTAATTTTCTGGAACAACAGGATTAAAGTCTGCAAGCACATTTAACTCGGTAGCCAATGTGTCACGTGAATTCATATCATTATGGTATAGGCCACTCCAGAAAAATGTTTTTCCACTTTCCACAATTTCTATTCCTGAAATATCAATATTTCTATTCGAAAGAAGATTTAAATAATCCTTTGGAAAATCACCTCCTACAACAGAAACAATAGCTGTATTTAGGTTAAATTGTGATGCCGCTAAACCAATAAAAGTTGCAGCGCCTCCTAGTATTTTATCCGTTTTTCCAAAAGGTGTTTCTATAGCGTCAAAGGCTACAGTACCAACAATGACCAATTTGCTCATAAAGCTTTTAAAATTTGCAGCAAATATACGTTTTTTAAGTGCTAAAAAACGAATTTATTTTCGACCAAAATCTGCTGGAATTTCTCCCCAAGCTTTGGTTTCCCATTTAACTATAGTAGAACTATAATCATTGGTTTTTAACCAAGTTACAGCGCGATCTACAAGCTCAAAAAGCGCTTTGTTTTTATTTGAGCGCTCAAGCTTGGTATTGCAGTTTTTCTTTTTCACCCAACTGATGGCTGTCTTAGAATCTGTGTAAATAATGCGATTGCTATTTTTTTGTTTCAATAATGCCAACCCATGAACAATAGCTAAAAATTCTCCAATATTATTTGTGCCTTCTTCAAAAGGACCTTGTTTGAATAATTGCTTTTTAGTTTTGGTGTCTACACCACGATATTCCATTTTTCCAGGATTTCCACTTGAGGCAGCATCTACAGAAATAGAGTTATAGTTTGGCTGTCCTATTTTTTTTAATTGCGCTTCAGACAATTCACTTTTAAATTTTTTGCTTTTCCCAATATAGTCTTTGTAATTACCCTTTAAGGCTTTTTTTGCAGCATCAAATGTTTCAAAAGATTTGTATTGAGCCCCTTCAAAATCCTTTATCTGAGCCTTGCAATCGTCCCAAGACTCAAAAACTCCAGTGCGATATCCTTTCCAAACTGTATAGTATTTTTTCTTTTTTTTACTCATTGTTAGTTTCCGTCAATACAGAAATCTTTTAGTTTGTATTTAATAAGATTTTTTCAACAACTTTAGGAAAATACTCCATTTCTAATGCATGAATTTTGGTTGCTACATCTTCAGCTGTATCTGAAGCCACAACATCACATTTTGCCTGAAAAATAATAGTTCCTTCATCATAATTTTCGTTTACATAATGAATGGTAATGCCACTTTCTTTTTCTTTATTATCAACAACCGCTTGATGAACATGCATTCCATACATGCCTTTTCCACCAAATTTTGGTAATAATGCTGGATGGATATTTATTATTTTATTTGGAAATTTGGCAATAATATTTTCAGGGAACTTCCATAAAAACCCAGCTAACACAATTAAATCTGGTTTAACTGATTTTAAAAGATCCAACACGTGATTTACATCATAGAAAGCTGGCTTGTTGAATGATAAAGCACTAACATTCAATTTTTTACATCGCTCTAAAACTTTGGCATGAGGATTGTTAGTCAATACCTGAATAACAGAAGCATTATCTCTGTTGTGAAAAAACTTAATTAAATTTTCAGCATTAGTTCCACTTCCGGAAGCAAAAATTACAATACGTTTCATTTACAGATTATAATGTTATGATTATTCAACAAAAAAAAGAATAATTATTAACAATTAGACACAAAATAAAATTCTTCAAGTTAAAATCCTTAAATTACATTCACATTTTTATTGTAAAAGTGCGTTTTAAAATAAAGTTTTTTATTTTTGCACACTAATTAAAACTTAAAATTAAAGATTATGTCAGACATTGCATCAAGAGTAAAAGCGATTATCGTAGACAAATTAGGTGTTGATGAGAACGAAGTTGTAACTGAAGCTAGCTTCACAAACGACTTAGGAGCAGATTCATTAGACACTGTAGAATTGATAATGGAGTTCGAAAAAGAATTCGATATCCAAATTCCAGATGATCAAGCTGAAAACATTGCAACAGTTGGTCAAGCAATATCTTATATTGAAGCCGCAAAATAAATAACAGTTTATTTTATGAATTTAAAGCGAGTTGTAGTTACTGGTTTAGGTGCACTTACTCCTATAGGAAATACCAAAGATGAATATTGGAATGCTCTTATTAGTGGTAAAAGTGGTGCTGCTCCAATAACCTATTTTGATACTGAAAAGTTCAAGACTAAATTCGCTTGCGAATTGAAAAACTTTGAGCCTACAGATTTTCTTGATAGGAAAGAAGCTCGTAAAATGGACAAATTTACACAGTATGCTATGGTGGCTTCAGACGAAGCCATTATAGATGCTAAGTTAGATTTAGACAAAGTAAATAAATTACGAGTAGGTGTTATTTGGGGAGCAGGAATTGGAGGCTTAGAAACTTTTCAGGAAGAAGTATTAAACTTCGCCGCTGGAGATGGGACGCCAAGATTCAATCCATTCTTTATCCCAAAAATGATTGCAGATATTGCTCCTGGCAATATTTCTATTAAGCATGGTTTTATGGGACCTAATTACACAACGGTTTCCGCTTGTGCTTCTTCTGCAAACGCAATGATTGATGCTTTAAACTACATACGTTTAGGACATTGTGATGTTATTGTAACTGGAGGAAGTGAAGCAGCAGTAACCATTGCTGGAATGGGTG
>CAZRDG010000184.1:0-5390 GCA_964598775.1 uncultured Lacinutrix sp. | reverse complement strand
GTAATTCTACACCAGATGATCAAAATGGACATGGTACTCATGTAGCTGGAACTATAGCTGCCATTGATAATACTATAGGAACTGTTGGTGTAGCTCCAGGCACTACAGTGGTAGCTGTTAGAGTTTTAGATAGAAGAGGAAGTGGTTCAAACTCAGGAGTTATAGCTGGAGTTGATTATGTGGCTGCAAATGGCAGTAATGGTGATGTGGCAAATATGAGTTTAGGTGGAGGCGTTTCAACAGCCTTAGACAATGCAGTTATTAATGCAGCTGCAACTGGAGTTAAGTTTGTTTTGGCTGCTGGTAATAGCTCAACAGATGCAAATAATTCATCTCCTGCGAGAGCAAATGGAAATAATATTTATACAATTTCAGCAATGGATATCAATGACAATTGGGCTTATTTTTCTAACTATGGGAATCCGCCAATTGATTATTGTGCTCCAGGGGTTGCTGTGAAATCAGCATGGAAAAATGGTGGTTATAATACCATAAGTGGTACTTCAATGGCTGCACCACATGCTGCAGGAGTGCTTTTATTAGGAAACGCTAATAGCAATACAACTGTAAACGGAGATCCAGATGGAAATGCAGATGATATTATTACACATTAAGAATTAAATTATTTAAATATAAAAGCCACTTTTTTTAAAGTGGCTTTTTTTAACACATAAAATTCATCAACTTTGTTATTATGAATATCTTCTACAATACATTACTCTACTTTCAAAAACATGGCTATTATGTTTGTCAGCGTATTGCTGATCGTTTAGGAATTAGAGCGAAAGTAGTGAGAACATCATTTATGTACTTAACTTTTGTAACACTTGGTTTTGGTTTTGCATTGTATTTATTTATCGCCTTTTGGATGAGAATAAAGGATTTGTTATATACCAAACGAAGTTCAGTTTTTGACTTATAACTATGGCAAATCCATTAATAAAAGTATTTAGATCTAAAATTATTACTGCAGTAATTCTATTAATAGCATTATTATTTATTGGTGTTTTAGGATTTAAGATTATGTCCAATTATACCTGGATAGATGCCGTTTATATGACTGTGATTACCATTACAACAGTTGGTTTTGGTGAGGTTAGGCCTTTAGATGCCGAAGCTAAAATATTTACCATTATCCTAATTTTAACAAGTGTTGTAATTGTTGGTTACGCCATTAAGGTTATTACTGAATATATAATTACTAAGAATGACGTTGAAGAACTAAAACTTAAAAAGATGCAAAAAAAGATTGATGCACTTTCAAACCATGTAATTATTTGTGGCTATGGAAGAAACGGAAAACAGGCAGCAAAAAAGCTGCTAGATCATAAAAGATCTTTTGTAATCATTGAAGCAAATAAAGAAACTTTTGACAAACATCAAAGTGATGAGATTCCTTTTATTCACGGAAATGCCAATGAAGATGAAGTGTTATTACAAGCAGGAGTGGAACGCGCAGATTGCTTGATTTCGGCACTACCTAGTGATTCAGACAATGTATTTGTAGTGCTTTCGGCTAGACAAATAAATAAAAACATAAGAATAATAAGTCGTGCATCACAAGAAACAACCTATGGTAAATTAAAACTCGCTGGAGCTAATAATGTTATTTTACCAGATAAAATTGGTGGTGATCACATGGCTTCGTTAGTCGTAGTTCCAGACTTATTAGAGTTTATAGATAATCTCTCGATAGTTGGAGAAACGAATATTAATATTGAGGAAATTGCAATAGAACATCTTTATGATACTTCAGAGATTAAAACCATAAGAGATTTAGACCTCAGAAAAAAAACTGGATGCAATGTTATTGGTTATAAAAGCGAAAACGGGGAATACCTCATAAACCCAGAGGCAGAGCTAAAATTAATGCCAAAATCTAAAATAATAGTGCTAGGAAGACCAGAACAAATTAAGAAGCTAAATACAATTTATAATATAGAGGTAGAGTAACCTTTTTAACAAGCTATTTTTTAAAAACTCGTTTTTTTTTAGCATCTTGCTAACTTAAATTAACAATTTAATAAAACAACTAACTAATAATTTTTAATTATGAAGAAATATCTTCTTTCAATTTCAGCATTAATGTTACCCTTTATAACCTTAGCTCAAGAAGCAGAAAAAGGACTTGATGAAAAAATAAACGACTGGTTTATGCCAATTGCTGTTGGATGGGAAAACATTGTGTTGGCAACTGTGCCTATTGGTGAGTACAATGTGCCGTTTGTAGTTATTCTTTTAGTAGCAGGAGCGACATTTTTCACTATATATTTTAAATTCCCAAGTATTACTAAATTCTGGACTGCAATTAATACAGTTAGAGGTAAGTATGTAGATATTGAAAAACATGGCGTAGATAAACTTTATAACAATGATGAAGCTTTAGCAGTTGAGGATATTCCAAATACTATTCGTGATGAAAGTGCTCATGGTGAAGTGTCTCACTTCCAAGCCTTGGCAACTGCAGTTTCAGGAACCGTTGGGTTAGGAAACATTGCTGGTGTTGCTGTAGCGATCGCCTTAGGTGGACCTGGAGCAACGTTTTGGATGATTGTATGTGGATTACTTGGTATGTCAACAAAATTTGTTGAATGTACACTAGGTGTAAAATATAGAGATGTTGGTCCAGATGGAACTGTATATGGAGGTCCAATGTACTACATGTCAAAAGGATTAAAAGAAATCGGATTTGCTAGTATTGGAAAAGTGTTAGCAGTTATTTTTGCAATTCTTTGTATTGGAGCTTCTTTTGGTGGTGGAAACGCATTCCAATCTAACCAAGCAACAGTGCAAATAACTTCAATGTTAGGATTAGAAGGAGGTTCAAACGGATTTATAATCGGAATTATTCTAGCTATTTTAGTAGGTATTGTTATAATAGGTGGTATTAAGCGTATTGCAAGTATTACTGAAAAAATTGTTCCATTCATGGCAGGGATTTATGTTCTTGCGGCATTGGTAATAATTTTCGCGAACTTTAGTGATATTGGTACAGCTTTCGGATTGATATTTGATGGTGCTTTCACGCCAATGGCTGGACTTGGAGGTTTGGTTGGTGTACTTATTGTAGGTTTCCAGCGTGCTGCTTTCTCTAACGAAGCTGGAGCTGGATCTGCAGCAATTGCTCACTCAGCTGTTCGTACAAAGTATCCAGCATCAGAAGGTGTTGTTGCACTTTTAGAACCATTTATTGATACAGTGGTTATCTGTACAATGACTGCATTGGTTATTATTTTCTTTAATATTGACGGAGGAAATATGCAGAGCGTGTTCCAATATGGAGCCGCTGGAGATTCTGCTAGTAGTGTATTGTTAAATTCGGATGGTAGTTCTATTGGAGGTGTAGATTTAACCTCTATGGCTTTTGATTCTGTAATACCAGGGTTCTCTTATGTGTTAACAATAGCAATTATATTATTCGCATTCTCAACAATGATTTCGTGGTCTTATTACGGACTTCAATCTTGGAAGTATTTATTCGGGAAAGGAAAAACTGCTGACACTGTATATAAAATATTATTCTTAGTTTTTATCGTTATTGGAGCTGCTGCAACTTTAGATGCTGTTATTAAATTCTCTGATGCAATGATTTTAGCATTGGTATTCCCTAATATGATTGGATTATTCTTCTTGTTCCCAAAAGTGAGACAAGAAATGAAGAGATATTTAGGTGCAATTTCTATTAAAAGAGAGGCTATACAAGAAGGTGCTGAAGATATTACCAAGCACATGTAAACTATAAAAAAAAATGAAGCATATAAAATCCCATTTCAAGTTCACTCGAGGACAACGAAATGGGATTTTTTTATTGGTACTGATTATCATTTTACTTCAATGTGTTTATTTGTTTGTTGAAATTCCTACTGATGACATCTCCATAAATGAAACTGAACTTGCCAAGTTTCAACATGAAATAGATTCACTCAAATTAGTTGAGGTTGAAAACACCAAACCAAAAATATTTCCATTTAACCCTAATTATATAACAGACTATAAAGGGTATACTTTGGGAATGTCTTCAGAAGAAATAGACAGATTACTTGAATACCGAGAACAGGATAAATGGATTAACTCAACAAAACAATTTCAACAAGTTACCAAAGTATCAGATTCATTACTAGCTGAGATCTCACCTTATTTTAAGTTTCCTGAATGGGTGACAAATCCAACGCCCAAACCGAAATATAATTACCAGAATAATTCAATAAAGACATTTGAGCAAAAGACCGACTTAAATACTGCAACTGCAAATCAGCTGCAACGTGTTAACGGCATAGGCGAAACATTATCGGAAAGAATTATTAAATTCAGAAATAAATTCAAAGGTGGCTTTATTGCAGATGTCCAGCTTCAAGATATATATGGTATATCGCCAGAAGTTTTAGAACGATTGCTAAATGAGTTTACAGTTAAAACACCAAGGCAAATTGAAAAAATAAACTTAAATTCTGCTTCAACGGAGGAACTTGTAACCATTCAACATATAGACTATGAGTTGGCTTATGAGATTATTAACCAGCGTACACTGAGAGAAGGCTACAAATCTTTAGATGAATTAACCAAAGTAAAAAAATTTCCTATTGAAAAAATCGAGATAATTAAGTTATATTTGAAGCTCGATTAAATTGCATGATTATGGATAGTATGTACTTCACAGAAGAACATCAATTATTTAGGCGAAGCCTTAAAAATTTTTTACAAAAAGAAGTTGTTCCACATATTGAAAAATGGGAAAAATCAGGAACAATAGAACGTTTTATTTGGAGTAAATTTGGTGAAATGGGCTACTTTGGTCTAGCAACTCCAGTTGAATACGATGGTTTGGATTTAGATTTATTTTATACTGTTATTCTTCTAGAAGAACTTCAAAAAATAAACTCAGGTGGTTTCGCCGCTGCAATTTGGGCTCATGCTTATTTAGCAATGACTCACCTTAACAAGGAAGCCAATCATGAGCAAAAGGTAAAATATCTTCAGCCAAGTGTAATGGGTGAAAAAATAGGATGCCTTTGTGTTACCGAACCTTTTGGAGGAAGTGATGTTGCAGGAATGCGAACAACTGCTATTAAAGAAGGAGACAATTATGTGTTAAATGGATCAAAAACATTTATCACAAATGGCGTATATAGCGACTATATGATTGTTGCAGCCAAAACAAACCCAGAACTCGGCAACAAAGGAATTAGTATGTTTATTGTAGACAGTAAAACGAAAGGAGTCTCTGTTTCAAAATTGAACAAATTAGGTTGGAGGGCATCAGATACAGCTGAAATTGCTTTTGATAATGTGATTGTTCCTGCTTCAAATTTAATGGGTGAGGAAGGCAAAGGCTTTCCATACATAATGCAACATTTTGCACTTGAAAGATTGGTTATGGGAATCAATGCACA